>CAZIOB010000162.1:0-4157 GCA_964540755.1 uncultured Prolixibacteraceae bacterium
ATTTTGAGGCATAGCTAAAGCTATGGCGAAAAATTTCAATGCAGTAAAAAGCAAAAAGAACAAGCCTAAATGTTCAGGTTATTTCGTAACAATGCCTAAGATAAAACCTGATCAGAAATCTGGAAATATGGCATCGCGGAGACGCTTACATAGTAAATTGCCATCAAGAAAACGCAGCATCTGGCATAAAAATCTACCAACATGGACTGATAAATTTTCAAACAAGATTCTATCGCTTACAAAGTTTACCCAGAGTGACTTCACTACCCTTACTGAAGGAAATGTCGGGTTGGTCAATGTATGCCTTGGCCCGCTGGAAAAGGGATTTGTAAAAACCCGTATTGGTTCGGGAGTGTTCTCTCTATTGTTGGTAAGCCTGGTTACTTGTTTGCCTTATAAAAGGTTAAAATACCTTGTGCGTACACAAAGCTATTTTCGCGATATTGAAAAAGAGAAAAAATATTTTGAAAAACTAAATGAAAAAGAAACTGAAATTGAAAATAATGGAAGAAAAAAATATAAACTGGTAAATAAAAAATCTGAGTTGACAAAATTCGATAATTCTTCCTGCCCTGACATTCAGGTAGTATTTAGTATTGAAGGGGCTAATATTTTTGATAAAGGTTTAGTCCCCAAAATCGAAACTGCATTGCGAGATACTGTGATTGGCAATATCGACAGAATAAAAAAATGGGAATACCCACCCTTATGGGTTTCCATCGGACACCATTTTTACAATGAATTGTGCGGGCATGCAAAAACATTACCCGACATAGTCAAAATTCTCATAAACCAGAAACCGGGAATTAACAAGGGAATTACTCCCTTTGGAAAAGAGGTCATTGAAAAATTACTGGAAGAAGATGCAAACAACAGCCTAAACAGTATTCTTATCGACATAAAGCATATGAGCCGGAAATCACGTAAGCATTTTTACAAGTTCTGTGAAAAATATTACAACTCTGAAGATCCGTCAGAATGGGAACCGATTGTTGTTAGCCATAGTGCCTGTAATGGTTGGATATCAAATCGTTATAAAGACAAAGAAGGAGGGGTAAATAATGAGAATATTAAAGGGATAGGGCAAAATAGTTCTGAAGACTATAAACTGCATAAATACTTCCGCAAAATATCTGCTAATTTGACTGATGAAGATATTGAGAAAGTAGCCCAATCAGGAGGCATCATCGGTATTCAGCTTGATGAAAGACGGCTGGGAAATAAAATTACTTTCAAAAAGATCAAGAAAAATATAAGACAAAAGAAAAGATTATATTTCAATGATAATAATACCTATAACAAAGAAACTTTAAAAAAATATTGGTGGAGCAAGCCGGTATGGGAGAATATTTTTTATATCGCAAACATTATCAATCAGTTAAAAATTAATACTGGCAATAATGATCTTAATCCCTGGGCAATTCAATGTATCGGTTCTGATTTTGACGGCATGATTAATCCGTTGGATTGTTTCTGGACTGCTGGAAATATGACTGAGTTGCGAGACAGTTTGTTGTACCATGCTCGTATATATGCTAAATATGAAAAAGATAATGGCAATAATATTGATCTTGCTAATAAATTGTTTTTCGATAAAACACCTGAAGAAATATTGGATGCAATTATGACAAATAATGCATATAACTTTATTGAGAGTCGTTTGAAAGACTAACAGTTACATTTTATAAAAATTAATTCTGCCTATTCACCGATCGTGGGTTTTGTTTCTTATTTCATGCCCGAACCTGTAACCTACCCCCAATGAAATTTGAAATCCTGCATTGGTTTTTATCGTTTCTGTTCCGCCCGGATTGGAGCTATACACTATCATAGGTTCTAACACATATTTATTGTTAACAGGGAAATACCCTGATACGTATGCTCCGGTAAAATCTAAGATGTCATCAAACAATCCCCCTCTTATAGAATGGGGACCTGTTAATCCGATTCTTCCTCTGGCTTGATTTTCCCCCCCGAACCCTGATCCTATCCCTATTTGATACCTGAAGCCCGGCAATGCCGAGGGGAACTGATCTGCAATACGGATGTCAGCAAAAGCCCATTTCCTTGGCCCAGCCCAGAGATACGCCCGCGGGAATAAGGGTATTTTCAGGGAACCGGTTTCAGGGGTGACAGGGCTGCCTTCCTTATCCAGGTTTTCAGTAATTATAGAGAGGTTACCAAGATGAAGACCTATTCCCAAACCAAACCATCTGCGGTCATATGAAAAAAATGGAGTCAATCCCCAAATTATCTCCGGGTCACTATAATTATCCGATAACCTTGTTTCACAGTGCCGGCCGATCATTGCATTCAGGCCAAAGCTGGTAGATTCCCCCGTTTCCATGTTATTGTTTGTTACTGAATATCCTGCACCGCCGAGTGTATATTTCTGTTTAAAATATTCGGTTTCGGATTCCCGGTCGCAACCTTCACCACTGCCGATGGAATGTGAGTTAAAGAAATTTCCGGATACACTGCCGATGCTAATGGTTTTAAAACGCCTGATGATTGATGAGTCTGCTTTACTCTCAGGAATTGTCTGTGCCATGATCACGAGCGAACCCAGAATCAATACAGGTACAAACCGGTAAACCGGAATAGCAATAAGATTTCGGAGCATACAGGCAATCAGAAAGGACGCTGCAACAGCAAGAATGAATGTCATGGAGATGATCTCGGAAAAGGTAAACCATTCATTAAGTGTCCATAATATACTGATATTAAAAAGGATAAAGATCGCTGAGACAAAAAAATTCATGTCACGTTGTGGTTCATGGAACACATTTCTCCTGAATTTTATTTCCCTTCTGAATAGTATTAATGATAACACAATCACCAGGATAATAATAAACCACTGAAGCTGGCTGAGAATCCCTGTCACACGAAGGAAACCGGTGTGTGCCGATGGATCTCTGAAAAATTCCACAATAAAATGTTGCATGGAAAAAAGTATCAGCGAGGTCAGCATCAGGCTTCCACGGGCCTTCAGTAACCTATGTAACCTGAACAGGAGCAGGATGACTATCAGGCAACCTGCCGTCTCATAAAGCTGTACCGGATGAACGGGAAGTGAAAACAGATCCTGGCCGGTAGTAAGGCAATTTTCATAATGATGAAAGTGGGCCAGACTTCCTTCTGAGTAACGTACAGCCCAGGGAACAGTTGTGGGTGTTCCGTGACAACAACCATTAAGGAAACATCCAATACGCTGAATGGCCACACCGAAAGGTAAGGCATAAGCAAAGGTATCGGCGAAATCCTGCCTGAAACGGAATAAGTACTTCCCGGCAAAAAGGGCAGTTGTTCCGGCAACCAGTCCTCCCAAAAGATTTTTTCCGGCAGACTCAGGCAGAGAAAAATCCTTGAAGAATAGTTGCCACTCTTCCGGTGATAAGGTGATCATTTTGCTGCCTGCAACAAACGACATCCATGAAAATGCAAGCAAAAGAATCCAGCGCATCATTGGGAATCTTCTTTTGTGACCTTCGTATAATAAAATACTAAGGGCACCGACAAAGGCGAGGTTGTAAAAAATAAGAAAATAGCAACCCGGAGAGGTATCGTGTAAATAATTTTCCATTTTTAAAAAGATTAAACGAGTTTAATGTCCACTTGCCCAATCATGGTTATCAGCTTTTTTCCCCGCCACCGGCAGAAATAAAATTTGCCATGATTTCAATATTTTTGCCTGCCGCGCATGCAGATTGAAGCTCAAAGCTACAAGATTCCTCAGCTCCACCAGATAATAGTGAAAAACAAAACTCATTTTTCTCCCTGAACAAGGGAATATTTTGTACATTAGGCACATAATAGTAATGAGTATAGCCGGCTAAAAAGATCAAGAGAGGCATAAAGAGAGCTATTATATATTTAATATTTTGGGATTCTGACAACTTGCTATTATTATTCATCTTTTACGATGTTTTTATTATATCCCATTAAATATTAATAGCATTAATATGTAAATTTATTACATCTCATAATGAAAAACAATATATTTAGTCATAAAAATTAGGCATTTTTCAAATTCCGGTTTACAAATTTATTGATTTTTAATCATTTTCATCCACAATTGTGCTGTACGAATTGATATTGTTATATTATGTTCATTTTGCAGATATAGAACGAGTAATTTTCCACTCCACCTGGGTTTT
>CAZIOB010000163.1:0-8475 GCA_964540755.1 uncultured Prolixibacteraceae bacterium
TGATGAATCCATTTTTGCATTTGAATCAAAACTAGCTGCCAGTTTTTCAAAACAAACAGTTTGTACTTTGCATAAAGCACTGATAAATAAGCCAAAGAATTTAATTCGGGCTAAATTCATTCGTTTACCGAAAAATTCAGCCAACGTGTCTGATAAAATGTTAATTTTGTTTTTGTCCTTGATATTCATGGTCAGAAATTTACTGGTTAATAAAAAATCTAAACAATTGAATGTCAAGGACTTATCCAAATTCTTGAACGCTTTGTTATTAACAAATTATATGTAAGCTATTAACAATCAAATAGTTATATATTTTTGTCATGTACTAAGTGCATTTACTGTAATTCTATGAATCATATAAAGACAATAAGGCATTTAAAAGAAAATTCCCATTTATATCCGGGACAATTATCAGATTAAGGGAACTTACCTGCTTCAGGAAACCAAATTATGGTACAAATAATAAATTGAAAAAATTTAAAATATATGAAAAGGTATTTGTTGAACGGATGCATTATAATATGGTATATACTGACCTTGGTAGTCAATTGGATATGCATGGGATTAGATAATCTTTTTTATCCCTGTTTCAAAAAAACCGAAATAAAACCACCTGTTTTTATAATAGGTATGCCCCGCAGTGCCACAACTCTTATTCAAAATATCATTATTAGCGACACAAGTAATTTTACCTGTCCTAAACTATGGGAGATTCTTTTTACTCCTTCAATTCTACAAAAGAAACTGATCAACCAGATTATAAGATTGGACAAAAGGGTGAATGGATTCATTTACAAGAGGGTTAAGCGAATTGATAAATATTTATTCCGCAAGATGGAGAACCACCATCCTATTAGCCTGTTCAGTGTTGATGAGGATAATTATCTGTTTTTACATACTCTAACCGCAGCATCCCTGACCGTTCTATTTCCCAAATGGAAAAATATTTCAATATTGCGACGTTTTGATGATGAAATACCGGAGTGCCGTAAAAAATTCGAAATGAACTTTTATAAAGGCTGTATTCAACGTCATTTATATGTTTTTGGAAAGGGTAGGCGTTATATTTCAAAAAATCCACCGAACAGTTTGAGGATAAGGTCTCTTCAGGCCACCTTTCCCGGTTGTCAGTTTATATATATGATTCGTGATCCGCTTTATACTGTCGCTTCCGCCACATGCATTTTTACACAGTTCCGGAAAATGTTTTTATTGCATTCCGACAGGCAGAAGATTTCCTATGCAATTCTGTTAATGGCTGATCTTTTTTATAATTATCCCCTTATTGAATGCAACGATTTAAAAGGAAAAACACTCTGTATAGTGACATTTAATGAAATAACCGGAGATGCCCATGATACAATACGTAAACTTTATGGTAATCTCAACATTGAATTTACCAGTGAATATGAGGAATTCCTGTTGAACTCAAAAAGCACAATCGAAATACATAAGACAAAAAATAAATATAATCCTGAGGAGTTAGGATTTACGCCCGAAGCAATCCGGGAACGGTATGGTTACATCTACCGGAATTTTCCAAATCTAAAAGGCTAAAATTAAATTGGTTTTATATAATGAATTATATGATTTTATGAAAAAATTGAATATCTAAATAAATTTTTTTTCTAAATTTATACATACTAAACAATTACGTTCTTTGCAATCAAGAAATAACATGTAACATTTCCCGGTTATTGACGGGAAGAACAAAACTATAAAAGTCTATAAAATATTAAACTACTTATTCACTGGGAACTTTAACAGGATAATAAAATCTATAATTAAATTTATCTTTAAACAATTACAAAATTCAAATCAATGAAAAAACATTTTATTATGCAAATCATCGCTGCCCTTATTGTTCCATTCTTAATTTATGGATGCAACCGGGCGGGGAAACAATCTAAAGATGTTGCATCTGATAAGGAAAAGGCAGCAGGACTGGTTGAAGTGTTTGATGCTGAAAAGGTAAAAGGCCAGCTTATTAAAATCATCCGGGAATCGCCTAAACCTTTAGAAATTGTCAGCCTGTTGAATGAAGCAGGAGCATCTTATATCTCGGATCTTACAATTCAGCCGGAAGATTATGAAAAAATGACGACTTCCACACAGAAAGCTTTTGGAATAGGATTATTTGGATTTGACGGCAAATATGCTTCCATCTATAACCGTGCTGATGAGTTCCTGAAAGTCAGGAATTATGAAAACAGACTTATTGCCGATCTTGGACTCCAGGAGGTGTTGTCCGGAGCTGAAAAATTTGAACAACGACTGGAACAAAACAAATCAAATGCAGATTCTCTTAATTATCTGGTAAACAAAATATATGATAATTTTCATCAACACATGCAGGAAGATGAAAATGCTGATATTTATGCTCTTTCATTCATAGGAGCAAATATTGAAGCCTTATATGTTTTAAGCCAAATGACCCTAATGGCAGAAAACAGTGAGAAATTACTGGCTATTATGAATAACCAGGATGGGCTGGTTGAAAGTGTTGCCTCTTTGATGGAAGTTATGGCTGTAAAAGAAAATGTTAAACCATATTATGAAAAAATTCAACCGGTGATACAGTATTTCAGGGAAAAAGAAACCCTTACAAAAACCGATCTGGATAAAATTACACCATTGATAGAATCAGCCAGAAATAGTATGATTCAACTATAATCTTTCATGAATTAACAGTATATAAATGTAGATCCAGGGAGTTTTCATTTAAGCATTCTTAAAATCTCATAACAGACTTTTTAAACCGGTTAAATTTCTTTGGTAATTTCTCCCAAAGAAGAAATGTGGAAAATCATTTCACAATAAAATAGAACCTGAATATCTGACAGGGGAACATTATACAGTGTACCACATAACTTCGGGGGCAGATATAAGACAAATAAGAAAATAATATGAGCTCCGGCTGACACAACTGAAAACGAACAATTCTAATAGCATTAATTGGCATTTCCATAATTGAAGTGCATGCAGAATCATAATAAATTTTATGTATAATTATGTTATAAATTTATAATCAATATTCAATAGCAAGTCACCAATAATCTGTAATAAAATGGGTACTTATCTTTTTAAAAGCCTCCTTATAATATTGTCTATTCCTATCTTGGCAATTAATTGGTTATGTCAGGCACTTTATAACCTTTTTTTTACCCGGGATACAAAAAAACTGAAATAAAACCTCCTGTTTTCATTATAGGAATGTTCCGGACTGCTACTACCCTTTGTCAAAATCTAATTATCAATGACACACATCATTTTACTTCTTTTAAATTTTATGAGCTCCTTTTTGCTCCTTCAGTCATAGAGAAAAAGTTGGTCAATCAGGTCATAAGACTGGATAAAAAAATGAACGGAGCCATTTATAAGTTTGCTTCACGAATTGACATTTAAGGAGTTAATAAGAAATGCCTGTAATACAATACATAAACTCTACTATAATCTGGGAATTGATATTACAGATGAATTTGAAAGATTTTTACTGAATTCACAAAGTATGGTTTTTCAACATAAAACAAAAAACAAATATGATCCTGAACAGTTCGGACTAACACCTGAAATGATCCGTGAACGTTTTGATTATGCTTACAGGGATTTCCCGGATTTAAAAGGATAAAACTACGGAGGAATACTTAAATGATTTTTTTAAAAAACCTGATAATACTGAAATAATTTTGTACTAATTTTATGTAATAATTAAAATTATCTTTTACAGGCATTCTTGTTCTTTGTAATGTATAAAAAATATACTGTTAAACAGTAAAAATAAACTTACCAATGAAATATATAATAAATCATAGATTATCCGGGATTTATAAATTTTAAATTAATTATTACTAACATTCTCAAATTTTTAACCAATGAAAAGACATTTTTTCATGCAAATTATAGTAGCCTTTTTTGTGTCAATATTAATTTTTGGCTGTAACTGGGCAGGGAAACAATCCACAGATGCCGACTCCAGTGAAGAAAAAGCAGCAAAGCAGATTGAAGTGTTCGATTCAGAACAGGTCAAGACCCACCTGATCAAAATTACTCTGAATGCGCCCAAACCTCTTGACATTGCAAACCTTATAAACGAAGCCGGAGCTTCTTATATTTCAGACCTGGTACTTCAGGATAATGAATATGAAAGAATGATGACTTCCACGCAGAAAACTTTTGGTATCGGAGTAATCGGATTTGACTGTAAATATACTTCTGTTTTTAACCGGGGTGATGAATATTTGAGATGCAAATCTAATTTAAACAAATTTATCGGTGACCTGGGATTCCAGGAGGTATTATCACGCTCCAGGAAATTTGAAGACCGGATCGAACAAAGTAAATCGAATGCAGATTCCCTTAAATATCTGGTGAGCAAAATTGTTGATAATTTTAATGAATGTATGCAGAATAAAGAGAATGCTGAAGTATATTCTCTTACAATCATAGGCGCACATATTCAGGCTTTATATATTGTAAGTCAACTAGCCTTGTTGGCACAAAACAATGAAAAGTCACTAAACATTATTAATAGGCAGAATGAGCATGCCAAAACTGTTGCTTCTCTACTGGAAGTAATGTCGGATTTGGAAAATGTAAAGCCCTATCATGAAAAAATTCAACCTATGGTTAAGTTCTTTGCAGAAAAAGATACTCTAACAACAGCAGATCTAAACGAAATTGTTCCACTGATAGAAGAAGCCAGGAACAGTATGATCCAACTTTAAAAATTTTACATAAATTCGGTATGCCAAACAGGGACACAAAGGAGCAGATATTAAATCAACATGGAACTGTTATCTGGTTTACGGGCCTTCCCCGTTCCGGGAAAAGCACCCTTGCTGAAGCCCTGTCAGATGCTCTTTCGGAACAGGGTTTCTTTTGTCATGTCCTTGATGGAGATAAAGTGCGAAAGGGACTTTCAAGTGATCTGGGATATTCTCTGGCTGACAGGGAAGAAAACATCAGAAGGATTGCAGAAGTTTGCAAAATTTTAACAGATAACGGGATAATTGCAATATGTGCATTTGTCAGTCCTACTAAAAAAATAAGAAACAGGGCAAAAAGTATTATCGGGGAAAAGGATTTCCTGGAAGTATATGTATGTACTTCTGTAGAAATATGCGAAGAGAGGGATATTTACGGATTTTATAAAAAATCACGCGAAGGAGAAATACAAAATTTTACTGGAATTTCTTCCCCCTTCGAAATTCCTGCTGATCCGGACATTGTAGTTGATCCAGGTAAAAATACTGTTGAAGAGTGCATTAATAAGATAATGCCAGTTGTTCTGCCACATATCCGCAGATCTAATCCTCCTGGCATTTAAAAGTTGCCATTCACAATCCTTACTTGTGAATGGCAACAAAATGATTATTAAAATAAAACAGACAAATAAAATTGCCGGTAAAATACCGGACTGATCTTTATTACTGCACTTTCATCACAATCATCCTGAAAGCCCTGTTCTGAAATTCAGCAACAGGCGGATAATATATCATAATATTGGATAAATCAAAATAATAGAATACCCTTTCATTAATCGAGGTGTTTTGTTGATTGCCACCCAGGCCGACCCAAGAGTTACCATAATAATTGATTTCCAGTGAAAGTATTCTGATATTTGACATAGTATACCCGGAGGGATAACTGATCGTTTTACTCCTGCCGGATGCAGAAGTAGTTCCGGTAATCTCCCGTATCTCGGTGAATATTTTTCCGGCAGGTCCGATTGCAACAGTTCCCTCAACATCAAGGGAAGCATTCGGTGTGCCGTCTCCTATTCCGATATTACCGCTTTTTGTGATCCTCAACCTCTCTATGTCGTTGGTTCCGAAATAGAGGTCACCGTTTTCGTTGTTCCATACCCAGGCGTTGAGTGAATTGCCAATTCCAATCCTTAACCCATCGGTCCCTGATATCCCTGTGCCTGATGTATGAATACTTATATCACCAGTAGTCTATGTAGCTATAACCGATAAATTAAATGGGGAAGCGTCTGTGTTGATACCAACCTTTTGAGTAGTGGCATTCATTATCAGCATTTGCTTATAAGTAGAATTTGTATAAGTTATAAACCTGATATTTTTATTCGCATTGTCATTTATAAATGCCAGGTCTCCGATATAAGCTCCAATTCGCATTCCACAGGTTCTCTGGTTGTCTTTCAGATGAATATAGCAAGTATTATTTACATTATCAATAGTAAGCAGATGTGATATAGTAGAAGTTCCGATGCCTACAAATCCCGGAAGGTAATAGAGGTTGCTGCCGCTGGTCTGCCACTGGCTGGTACCTCCGGCAATAGTCTGAGGGGTCCATGCAGTACCGCTGTACGTAAGTACCTGTCCGGCAGTTGCTCCCATGGAAGCCAGTTTGGGTGCGGTTACAGCATTGTTGGCCAGTTTGTCGATGCTAATGGCAGTGTTTACAATTTTCGAATTTGTTACTGCATTGTCAGCTATCTTTGCCGAGGTAATCGAATTATCAGAAATATCCTGCACGGTCTGCGAATGGAAAGCATAGGGAACTGCAAGTAACTGTTCTATTCCAAGGGTGGAAAAAGAATTACCGTTGTTGGGATCAAACTCAACTTTTAAATAGTGTTTATTGCTTCCCCATGCAGAAGGATCAAATGTCCCGCTCACCTTAGTACCCATGCCTTATAGGCATGAGGTCACTGGTTCGAATCCAGTACGACCCACTTGGAGGAGAAAGAGTTGTAAATATATTACTTGCAACTTTTTTTATTTGCACCCAGCATACTGATCTTTTAGATTTTTGATAAAAAAAATACCGTTTTCAACATTTTTTTGGAAGCTGACTGATAACTTAAATTTTCTTAATTTCCGGTATCCTTGTCTTACGGGTCAATTCAGCTATCTCTTTAATTTCTTTAAACATCTCACTTGAAATAGGTACTTCCTTTTCTTTAATTGAAAATCTAACTCCTTTCATTCTGTCAATTTTCAGAAAAAGCTTCATGGCCTTTTCCATTCTTGTAAACATCAGATTATCAGCAACATCTTCCAATATCTTTATTTCATCTGCAAGCGCAGTAGTACTCACAGCAAAGGCATAGGTTCTGCTTTTATCATATTGCAGCACATCCTTTAATTTATTCAGCATGCTTTCCTTATATGTTTTGGAAAAAAGCAACAGGTTTAATGCAGAGCCAAAAACCATTGTGCCCGGAACTGTTTTATCAAGCATTTTTTCTGCTTCTTTAATTGTTTCATCCCATATTTCGGGATTTACCATATTTGCTTTTATGGTATCATTCCCAGTTTTTTTATGCCCGTTGATGGCAGGATCAAACTCTATATAAACTATTTTCCCGGGATAGTCATCAAGATTCATATTATAAAGTTTCTTCATGGCTGTTTTTAACATTTCCCCCTTGGGATATTGCAGCGGAATACCTATTAATGATCCTCCGTTTCTTAACCACGAAGCAACAAAGGCAAATTCAACGAGCGGCTTGCCGGTACCTCCAGGTCCGCTTATCAGAGTAGATGAAGGGACTAATATACCTTCCGGCATCAACTCGTCAAGCCAATCAATATTTATTTTCAATTTTTTCATGATATATTATTTTACATTTTAAAAAATATAAATCATATAAATAATAATTTATGATTTCAAAGCTACTGGGCTATTATTGAAAATCATATAGAAATCATAATTTAAACTGTCGAAAATATCCTGAACTTAATATGTTTTTATGTTTCAACATATCATTATAAATTTATTACACAATAATATTGCTGCAGATATATTATTTTGCGACATTTTAATTTACTATTAATTCAGGATGTCTGAATTTAAACCCCCTGGCGGGATCATTTTCTGTCTCAAAATTAACAACATTTTGGTAAATTATTTAGCCTGCAGATATATACATTTTATAATACAAAATTTATTAAGATTAAATTTAAATAAAACAAATATAAATACAATAATTTAAGTTTTTCTATTTGTATCGATAGATTATTGATAATAAATATTGCATGTTTTAGCTTAAAAAGCTACATTTGAGTTCACTGCAACAACAATTAAAACATACAATTCTTATAAGATATGAAAAAGATAATTGGAGTAATATTTCTTCCAGCAATATTTTCGTTACTTTCCTATTCCAGGGAAACAGTCGATAAACCTGTCCTGAGATTTAATCAGAACGGAAAATTTAAAATAGTTCAATTTACCGACGTTCATTTTCAGTATGATTCTTTCAGATCAGACAGCGCTCTGATATTGATGGAAACTGTTATAGAAAAAGAAAAACCTGATCTGGTTGTGCTTACAGGAGATATTGTATGTTCTGAAAATACATCCATGGCATGGATATGCCTGTCAAAAGTCATGATTGATGCACAGGTGCCCTGGGCTGTGGTACTTGGCAATCATGATCCGGAATTTAAATATGGTACTACTAAAAAAGAGATAATGGAAACAATTGTGGGTTTACCTTACAAT
>CAZIOB010000164.1:0-6174 GCA_964540755.1 uncultured Prolixibacteraceae bacterium
TTCATTAACATCATAAAATGAGACATGAAATATAAGATGCCATACCTGGTACGGTAAAAGGAACAAATGGATATGTGTTAAATAATAAACTAATAATTACAATATATAAATGCCCTGTATATCAGTCTTTTAAATTTTTTAAAGCATAATATATTTATTTACAAAAAAATCTTTCAGAGTGCTCTCATATTATAATATCGAATAAACAAAAAGAGATCGAATATGAAAAAAACTTCATTAATATTAATTGCTGTATCAGCTATTGTTTTGGTATCGTTCATAAGAAAAGGTATAAAGAATGATAATGTAATCCCCACCTACCAAACAAATAATATTTCAGAAAACAAAATTTCTGATCGCCCGGGGAGTGATAATAAGAGAATATCCAACTCTCTGGGTATGGAGTTTGTTCGAATCGCCTCTGGTAATTTTATCATGGGCGATAAAAATGGCAACTATGATGAACAACCGGAACACCGGGTTAACATTGCCGAATCATTTTATATGAGCACCACTCCGGTGACAAATGCCCAATACGAACAGTTTAATGCGGATCATAAACTGCTGCGTGGTAAGAGAGAGATATCAAAAGGCGATGATGAGGCAGTTGTGTTTGTCAGTTGGTATGAGGCAAATGCATTCACCGAATGGCTTAGTCAAAAGGAAGGTAAGCTATACCGGCTACCCACTGAAGCTGAATGGGAATATGCCTGTTGTGCCGGAACAGTCACACCTTTTAATACAGGTGACAGTTTGCCGGCGATATATCACCTAAATCAGAAAAATGAATGGTATCCTGTGCCGGTTGATCTGTCTGTTGGCAAAACACCCCCGAATCAATGGGGATTATATAATATGCACGGACTAGTTGAGGAATGGTGCCTCGACAGGTACGGGCTTTATCCGGAAGGAACAAGATCTGATCCGGTGGGTTATGCTGAGGGTGATTTTAAAGTAACAAGAGGAGGAAGTCATAATACCCCTGTAAGCTTTCTGACAAGTTCCAACAGGGCGGGAATGATACCAGAAGATAAGAATTGTCTGGTGGGATTCCGTGTGGTCATTGGGGAAATGCCGGCAACAGAACCTGAGCAAATGACAGAAGAAAAACAATGGGCTAAAAATGTCAGTCAAAAAGTTTATAAATGGAAGCCCGAAGTAAAAATGGACAAACCTTATTTTGAAAGTCCTGTATATTTTCAGAATGTACCGCCTGAATCCAACGGACCTCTTTATTCTACCCATAATCATTGTCCCGATATCACATCCCTGCCTAACGGTGACCTGTTTGCCACATGGTATACAACCAATAAGGAACAGGGTCGTGAACTGACAGTTGCGGCAGCCCGGTTAAGAAAGGGAGAAAGCCGTTGGGATGCACCGGATGTTTTTTATAAAGTACCTGACAGGAATATGCATGCTACATCGATATGGTGGGATAAAGAAAGCAAACGGATATACCATTTCCAGGGAGTTGCTGTAAGCTATGGGTGGGGTGATCTGGCACTTTTTATGCGCACAAGTGAAGATAATGGAAGGACATGGTCAAAGCCACACTGGATCAATCATGAACATGGTTTGCGCAACATGCCCATTGCAGGAGTGATAAAAACATCTGGAGGTTCCATTGTAGTGCCCTGTGATGCTGTTACCGGCGGGGAGGGCGGCTCGGCAATCCATATCAGTAAAAATAATGGTATCACTTGGTATGATCCTGGTGCCGGAACTCCGGTACCAACCTATGAAGAAGGTGGATCAGGAGGAACTATAGCAGGCATCCATGCAGGGGTGGTTGAGTTAAAGGACGGACGTTTACTTGCATTTGGCCGTGGTAATAATATAAATGGAAATATGCCGATGAGTATCTCGGATGATATGGGTAAAACATGGAGGTATAAAGCCAGTCCGTTTCCTCCGATAAGCAGCGGACAAAGACTGGCACTAATAAGACTTGCAGAGGGGCCTTTGTTTTTTGCATCATTTACAGGACCTTTTAATAATGATAATGGCATGGAATTTACAGATAAGGATGGCAATACTTTTCGGGGCTATGGATTATTCGCTGCCCTTTCTTACGATGAAGGCAAAACCTGGCCTGTCAGAAAATTATTGACACCGGGCACGGGAGAATATGACGGCGGTGCGTGGACAAAAACATTTAAAGCAGATGCTACTCATGCCGAACCACGTGGTTACCTGGCAGCTACGCAGTCACCCGATAAAATAATACATCTGATATCAAGCAAAATACATTACCGGTTTAATCTGGCATGGGTGGAATAAAATGTTGTGTGGAGGTCAATCCAAAAGTAAAAAATTAAATTATTGAAAAGAATTTAGGCGCTTAGATTATAAAAGTTACCAACATGTTGTTAATTTAAAATTTTAAGACAGAGAATATTTCCGCAAAGCGGTTTAAATTATAAATTATAATTCATTTAGATACTTTTAAAGACTAAAATGCTTATACTTAAAATATCGATAAATTGACATAAAAAATATCAGATGGAGCAAGGACTCCATATATTCAGAAAATTATGGAATGCATAGACAGTTAATTTCAAAAAAAGAATAACGCAATGATTTTAAGACTATTATTTCCGGGAATTATTTGTTGGATGTTAATACTGATATCCTCAGAAATCTTAGCAGAAAAGCAAAAGCCGAATATTCTTTTCATCCTTATCGATGATCTGGGTTGGAAGGATTTACATTGTTACGGCAGTGATTTTTATGAAACCCCAAATATCGACAGACTAAGGTCGGAGGGAATGATGTTCACGAATGCATATTCGGCTTGTCCGGTTTGTTCACCTACCAGGGCAAGTATCCTGACCGGCAAAAATCCTGCCCGCCTGCAGTTCACTGGTCATATCACTGCTATTAATATGCACCGTTTTCCGCCATTTGGAAAGATTATACCGCCGCAGGACAAAATGTATGTATCTCTGGATGAAATAATGATACCTGAGGCGTTAAAACCTATTGGTTATAAGTCGATCAGCATCGGGAAATGGCATGTAGGTAATAAAGAAAAATATTTCCCTACGCATCAGGGATTTGATATCAATGTTGCCGGATATAAACATGGGAGTCCTCCGACTTATTGGGGACCATATAAAAATCCTGGTAAGGACTGGAACAGTGAAATTAAAAATATGATTCCGGGGGAGCCTGGTGAATACCTGACTGACCGGCTGACAAATGAAGCGATAAATTTTATCAGTGACAATAAAGAACGTCCGTTTTTTGTTTATTTATCACATTATGCCGTTCACACCCCCCTGGAAGCACCGGAAGAGCTGGTAAAAAAGTATGAAGAAAAACTTAAGAAAAATCCTTCGCGGATAAATCCTGTTTATGCAGCTATGGTTGAGAGTGTTGACACTAATGTCGGCCGTCTTTTATCTGAAGTGGAAAAATTGGGATTAGAGGATAATACAATTGTTATTTTTTATAGTGACAACGGAGGATTGAAAGTGGTAACCAATAATGAACCATTGCGCGAAGGTAAAGGATTTTTGTATGAAGGAGGAATAAGAGTTCCTCTGATTATCAAATGGACGGGTAAGGTAAGAGGAAATACCACTTGTGAAGTTCCTGTTATCAGCAGTGATATTTATCCGACTATCATGGAAATGATCGGCAAGGGGGTTGAACCAGCTGAGGATATTGACGGAATGAGTCTTGTTCCGCTTCTTTTGGAAAAAGGTAATCTGAACAGAAACCAATTATGCTGGTATTATCCACATTACAGTCCCCAGTCGAAAATGCCTGGTTATGCAATCCGCAAAGGTGATTTTAAACTGGTGGAATATCTTGATCCGCATACAGTTGAGCTGTTTAACCTTAAAAACGATCTAAGTGAAAAAAATAACCTTGCGGAAGATAATTCTGATAAAGTAAAAGAACTGCAACAATCATTTGACAGTTGGCTGGAGAGAATGGATCCTATAATGCATACACTGAATCCTAATTATAAGGAAGATTTCAGGAATTAGGTATTCAGAACACATTACATTAAAATTTATTTATCAATTATGAAGCAAGCATATTTTTTAATTAAAGATTGAGCTTGCTCCGAAAAGTCTAAAAATAAAAATATTTCAAAAATGTCATATAAATAAAAAATGTAAATATTTGAATATCAATTTTTTAAATGTTGACTCAATTACTTTTCATTGAAATTTTAGGCTAAAATATACTTTTTAGAGTGGGCTCAAGATTTAAATGAAGTAAATGAAAATGTTCCATTTATTTAAAATATTATCTCATTTTAACTTTAAGTTTTTAATATATATAAGTAATTATAATATTTTACAAGTATGAAAAATCACAAAAAAACCTTTGTATTAATTATTTTTTCAGTAATAATTTTAATACTACAAACAGCTACAATTACTTTCAAAAAAGCAGGTACAACTGCTGAAACTAAAGTACAACATGGCATTGTTTATTATGAGGAAGGCCGTTTTGGAGGTTGGCCTGCTAATCATGGTAAATGGATATGGGGTGAAGAAATATTGGTAGGTTTTGTTGAAGCCGCTCATAAAGACCGGTCGGGGCATAATTACGACCAATCCACTGCAAGGGATAAATATGCCCGCAGCCGGGATGGCGGACTGACATGGAATATAGAAGATGCTTATGATAAAGGCCAGACCGGATGGAGGTATAATAACCGGCTGGCGGACGATAAAGCCGATAAGCCAGTTGATCTCTCCCAAAGTATTAATTTTAAACATCCTGATTTTGCACTAACTTTTCTGAGGGCTACAAATAATACTGGTCCCTCGCATTTTTATTACTCTTATAACAGGGGGAATTCATGGTACGGTCCTTTCCGGCTTCCGGATCTGGGAACAAATGGAATAGCTACCCGGACTGATTACATAATTGACGGAGAGAATGAATTAACTGCTTTTTTTACAGTCGCCAAGAGTAATGACAGGGAAGGAAGGATACTATGTGCAAGAACTACAGACGGAGGCTTAAGCTGGAAAAAGGTTGCATTCGTAGGACAGGAGCCGGAAGGTTTTGATATTATGTCCTCTTCGGTGCGATTGTCCTCTTCGGAGATCCTTACCGTAATTCGCACAAGAACCAAGGACAGGCAGGATCTTCTTACCAGTTACCGTTCGAAGGACAATGGAAAAACATGGGAAAAGCAGAAGGATCCGGTTGCAGATACAGGCAGGGGAGGTTCACCGCCTGCACTGTTAAAACTGGAAGACGGCAGGCTGGCTCTGGGGTACATTTATCGCAGTGAGTATGGTTCGCGGATAAATGTGAAGTTTAGCACAGATAATGGAAAGAACTGGAGCGATGAGATCATACTTCGTTGTTGCGAAGGTACTAACAGGGACTGCGGGTATCCGCGGATGGTACAGAGACCCGATGGCAAGCTGGTTATAGTATATTATTGGAACAATGCAAAGCGGGAAGGGACAAAGCCTTACCGTTATATTGCATACACTATCTTTGATCCTGATCTGTGGAAATAACTAAAAAAATTGAGAAGCTTCAGAAAACGGTTATGCAGATAAGCACTACTATTTATAATGTCGGACATTACGGTTCCAGCTATCTGAAAGGACTTAAATGTGCCTTGTCGGTTTTGGGGATCTGCAGCGACTTTATAGCCGAACCATTCTATAAATTTAAGGAGCCGGAGCGAAAAAAAGTCGAAGAAGCTTTGAATGCACTGGATTTTGATTAATTTGCCAAGATTAATTTAAAACCTAAAAATCTAAAATGAAACCTACATGATGATCCCACTATAGATATTTAGGTAAAACAAAATTTGCACATATGACTGGAATTGATATTACCATTTTTATTTTATACCTTTTTGGAATTGTTCTTTTTGGAAGTTCTTTTTACCGTAAAAATAAAACTTCATCTGCTTTTACCCTGGGAAACCGTAATTTGCCGACATGGGTTATTACCATGTCGATCTTTGCCACTTTTGTCAGCAGCATAAGCTACCTTGCCCTTCCCGGTCAGGCTTATCTTTCTGACTGGAATGCTTTTGTTTTCAGTCTCTCGCTACCTGTTGCATCCATTATAGCAGTAAAGTTTTTTGTGCCTCTGTACCGGTCTGTCAATAGTCCCTCGGCATATACCTATCTTAAGAGGCGTTTCGGACCATGGGCAAAAACCTATGCTTCGGTA
>CAZIOB010000165.1:0-5624 GCA_964540755.1 uncultured Prolixibacteraceae bacterium
CAGATTGAGTAAAAATCTTAATTTTTAATATATGGCAGAACATATTGTAAAAATCAATTCAATTAATCATATCAATCATGATGTGTTGAAAATTATGACTGAAAGACCGGCAGAGTATAATTTTACTCCTGGTCAGGCAACTGATATCTCAATAAATAAAGAAGGCTGGAAGAAAGAGAAAAGACCTTTTACATTTACCTGTCTTCCCGATGCAGATTATTTGGAATTCAATATCAAAACATATCCGGAACATAAGGGTGTTACCAATGAACTTCGTAAGCTCAGAGAAGGAGATGAGTTGATCCTCCATGATGTATTCGGCACCATCAATTATAAAGATGAAGGAGTGTTCATAGCAGGAGGGGCAGGTGTAACGCCTTTTATT
This sequence comes from uncultured Prolixibacteraceae bacterium, assembly GCA_964540755.1. GTDB lineage: Bacteria > Bacteroidota > Bacteroidia > Bacteroidales > Prolixibacteraceae > JAAYJR01. Next base: position 386 of record CAZIOB010000165.1, read on the forward strand.
TCCATTTTCAGATATCTTGATTCAAAAAACGAAATAGGAGGAAATAAGCTTATTTTTGCCAATAAAACCAAAAAAGATATTTTTCTGAAGGACGAATTTAAAGATATGTTAGGTGATAATTTCATTAATATATTATCGGAGGAAGAAACAGAAGAATATGCTCATGGATTTGTTACCGAAGATTTTCTGAAAAAGCACATCGAAAATAAAGTTAAAAATGTTTACATATGCGGTCCCCCAAAGATGTCAGACTTATTACAGGATATACTTTCTAATTTGAATATTGATAAAGGATCGATTGTCAAAGAGGAATTTTAATAGAGTTTAAATTACACTTCCACTTCCGCAGCACCGGTTTATTTTTAATCTGATTACTATTTGTGAAAATAATGCAGCAAAACAGGAATATTTGTTTGATTAACTAATAACTCAAGCTTATTTGTTTTAAAGATTCTTTTAATAATTTTAATAATTTTAAAATAATAATGTTTATAAATAATTTCTTTGTTCCGCATATCCAGGCTGGCATTGAAGCAGGGAAATTTTTGAAGTGCAAATCCCGTGATTTTAAGGATAATTGCTGTAAGGGTAAGTTTTCCTCCTTCTTTTTCAATTTTATCCTGATACTTTTTTCTGAAGCTTTCCAGATTGGTCATATCCGCCTCATCGAAATGAGTTACGTGGGGGATGGTTTGCCATGACTGCTGTACATTCTTTGTAGTAATTTTTCTTATTCTTGTCATTGCCTCGCGTGAAATATTTCCCCATTCTGGAAAGTCGGGCAGTTCAGGCTCACGCTCTGCTGCCGGTTCACCTTCTCTTTCCGTCTTTTCTGCATGGCTTTTTACATCTTCTGCGATAATACGGTTACCCGCACCGGTTCCTTTTATTTTCCGGAGGTCAATTTCCATTTCGCGTGCCATGCGCCTTACTGACGGAGACGTGGGGATATCGCTTTTTCCTTTTTCCTTTTCTCTTCTTCACGGGCTTTTTTCCCTTTTTCTTCTGCCCCGGTTTCTTCTTCTTCTTCTTCAGTTTCAATAATCATAATTACCTGATTGACTTTTACTTCGTCACCTTCTTCAACTTTGATCTCTTCGATGGTACCTCCGTATGGAGAAGGAATTTCGGTTGTTGCCTTATCAGTTTCTACTTCAACAACAGACTGTTCTTTTGTGATTTCATCTCCTTTTGAAACAAGTATTTTGCCAATAGTCCCGGATTCAACATTTTCTGCTATATCAGGTATTTTAATTTCTTTCTTCATGGTGCAAAATTTATAATTATATTTATATTTTGGCTTCAGGAGGAAGGCTGTTGTATTGTCAAACTGGATATGGAATTACTTTACATTTGACAGGGGCGTACGGATAATTTTACGACCGAAAAGATGTCAATAAGTATTCCGGAAAATTAATTTTTATTTCTCTCTTTTTCGGAGTAGTTGTTGTTTATGGTTTGTCATATTTTAAAAATATTTTTTACTGCCTGTATTACAATCAAAGTTAATAAACTTGTAATACCAACCAGAAGCCAGTAAGTTCCACTAAGGGTCTCAAATGAAAGCACCTCATGAAGAACGGGAATGAAGTATGACGCAGCAAGGGCGGCAAAACATATACCCAGCGCTAACCAGATAAATTTGTTCTTCGTGATCTGATTAATGAATAAATTTTCAACCCATTCGCGCATATTAAAAACATGCAATAACTGGGAAATCGCAAGACTAAAGAATGCTACGGTATTAGCGACTTCCTTTGATTGATTAAAATAATAATAAGTCAGTAAATAAGCCCCGCATATTATTATTGCCATTATTATTCCGTATACTGCCATGGACATCCAGTTTCGTTTATTTATTATAGGCTCTTCGGGGTCTTTTGGTTTTTCCCTCATAATACTTTCATCGCCTTTACCAAGTCCTAAAGCTAATGCCGGGAATACATCAGAAAGAAGGTTAAGGAATAATAACTGCAAGGGTAACAGGGGCAGATAAAACAATGAAAAGCTAATCCCTGCAATTATAATTATTTCAGCTAAATGATATGATAACTGGTAAATTATAAACTTTCTGATATTACCAAAAATAATGCGTCCTTCCTTAACGGCTGAAACAATAGACGGAAAAGAGTCATCCTTCAGCACCATTTCTGCAACTTCCCTGGCTATCTCGGTTCCCCTGGTACCCATAGCAATTCCTATATCTGCTTTTTTCAGTGCAGGGGCATCATTAACACCATCACCGGTCATTGCTACTATTTCTCCTTCTTCTTTAAACCGTTCAACTATTTTATATTTCTGTCCGGGATCCACACGGGCAAATAAATTTGATCTGTAAACCTGCTTCCCGTCTTTTTCAATTTCGCTTCCTTTCATTATTTTTATATCTTCCGGAGCGGCCAGCTGTACCTGCTCAGCAATATTTCTTGCTGTTCCCGGATGATCTCCCGTGACCATGACAATTTGTATGCCTGCCTGTTTACATTTATCTATCGCTTTTTCAACATCTTCTTTTGCCGGATCGATAAAACAGACGAATCCAATGAAAGTCATTTCACTGACAAATTCCTCTTTCTCCTTCAGAGAATCCTCTTCCTTTTTGTCGGCTGTTTTGTATGAACAGGCTATTACTTTAAGCCCTTTTCCCGAAAGTTTCTCATTCCTTGATAACCATCTATTTCTGATATTTTCGTTTATTTTTTTCTTTTCTCCCTTCTCCATGTAATGGCTGCACCTCTCCAATACCGGCTCTGCCGCACCTTTACAGGAAATATACAGTTCATCATTAAGAAAGTGGATTGCACCCATAAATTTTGATGCTGAATCGAATGGATTTTCATTTATTAGTCTTGCTTCCTGAAGTTCATCTGTGTCATTTTCATCAAAACTGTTGAAAAATTCAAGTAAACTTACATCCAGCGGATCTCCTTTATATTTACTGTTTTCGTCCCGCTCGGCATCATTAGCAAGAACTGATACCCTGAAGATGTGCCTGAAATTTTCATCATCGGAAAGTTGTTTAGCATCATCTTCTTTTTTATTATCTGATATCAACTTTTTTGTTTCATATATATTCCCGGGAGATTCGATCGTCTGGAGGGTAAGTTTATTTTCAGTAAGAGTTCCCGTTTTATCGGTGAAAATGACCGTTGTTTCACCGAGCGTTTCAACGGCTGCCAGTTTTTTTACTATTACATTTCGCTTTGCCAGTTTAAGCATTCCGCGGGCAAGTGCAATACTGGCGACAATAGGCAATCCCTCGGGAATTGCTGCAACAGTCCATGCTATGGCGGTTTGCAGCATCAGATATAATTCTTTACCTGAAAACCAGCCGATTAGGAAGAATACTACTGCAAGACTTCCTGTAACCCATATTAGGTTATGTGAAAGTTTTCTCAATTTAATATTTAACGGGATGGATTCCTTATCTTCCTCTTCGACCATTTCGGATATTTTACCTATTTCAGTCCTGATACCGGTAGAGGTTACAATCGCCTCTGCTTTCCCGTTAGTGAGGGCAGTTCCTTTAAAAAGCATATTTGTCCGTCTGGCGAGGATGGCATCTTCTTTTTTTCGGCCGGTTTTTTTTTCAACAGGAAGTGATTCACCTGTAAGAGGAGATTCATCAACTTTAAGTTCAGCGTAAGAGATTATTTTTGCATCTGCAGGGACTACATCTCCGGCTTCAAGGACGATAACATCGCCGGGGACAATCCGGGAATCGTCGATCTCTATTATATTATTATCCCTTTTAACCCTTGTTTTCAGCCGGTTTAATTTTTTCAACGCCTTAACCGAAGTCCGTGCCTGATACTCCATCCAGAATCCGATAACGGTATTCAGAATTATGACTACAATAATTGCTATAGCTTCGGGTATATCTTTAAAAATAAAAGAAATGATCACAGCCACAATCAAAAGGAATATTATCGGATTGTTTATCTGGTCGATGAATAATCTTAACAGACTTTTTTGTTTTTTCCCTTCAATGGTGTTAGTCCCATATTTCTTAAGTTTCTCTGCAGCTTGTTCATCGGTAAGTCCACTTTCATCAGTTTCATATTCGGAAAAGATGTCCTCAACAGGAACAGCATGCGGAATAATCTGTTTTCCTTCGTTGTCAGCCATTTATATTTTATTTAAGTTTATATCACCCAGGGGGTTCAAGCTGTATAAATAACTAATATAATGTTTAAATTATTAATACAGAAAATATTCCGGCAAAGGGGGATCATTTATATATAATTTTCATAAACGCTTATATGTTTGTTATGATAATCCTTTTTTCGAAATGCCATTAGTTTTTTTCCAATGTGCTTCCTAATATTAACGCACACTTTAGAACTTCATGACGATCCCACTTTAGATATATAGGTAATATAAGAAATTAATTATTCTTGTTGAATTATTCTTGTTGAAATTATACCCCACTATTTGGGTAAAAAGTCCACAGTTTGAAATATAAAGTTGTCCACACAAGTTATTAAAATGTAATTAATCAGGTTATTGGGTGAGTTGTGTATCTATTTATTTTATTTGGCATATTTTTTTCCTTTGTGGGTATTACGTTTAGTATAAAAATTAAAATTTTTATTTAGAAAATTTCTGTGTCTTTTGGATATAATAAAAATCAGTTTGATAAATTTTACTGATTTGAATGAAAAAATCACGAAGCGCCTTTTGGACAAGATTCAGCAATAATCTAATAACTAAAAAAAGAATTATTATGGATTTTAAAGAAAAGAAATGTAAGCCTTGCAGTGGAGAAGAAGAACCTCTGAAAGGCGATGAGATAAAAAAGATGATGGGACAACTTGAAGATGGATGGGAAGTTGTAGATGACAAGAAAATAAGGAAAGAATTCCCGTCTGAAAATTTCAGGGAAAGTATGGCGTTTGCACAGAAAATAGCTCAGATCGCTGAAGAAGAAGATCATCATCCCGATATTTGCATACATTACAGTAAGGTTGAGGTAGAACTCAGTACGCATAAGATCGGCGGATTATCCGAAAATGATTTTATTTTGGGAGCAAAAATTGATGACTTAAGTTGAAACAGAGTAAGTAAAATGTATAAATAATGAATAAATTATCAGAAAATAATAAAAATAAATTCAAACCCGTGTATTTTTCGGATTGGAAAATTTATGAATCACCGAAGATTACCAAAGTGTTCCATTTTCAGAAAAAAAGATGGATAAAAAAGATGAGATCGTAATCTGGTTGATAATAATTACAAA
>CAZIOB010000166.1:0-30449 GCA_964540755.1 uncultured Prolixibacteraceae bacterium
AAAAAAATTATTCAGCTTTGCTCATCACTATTTTTCCATGTTGAACTCCTTTAATACTGATAAGTTTTTCCGATATCTCTGTCAATTTTCTGGAAGGGCCTTTAAGAGCAATAAGTTGCATGTAATTTTCATCATTAAGATAAAATCCCTGAACTGACAGGACAAATCTCCGGTATTCAAACTGAATTTCAGACGATTTTTTAAAAATATCTGCCTTATCATGATCAAAAACCAAAGTCAGCGCCCCCGCAACAATATTATCGCATTTCCATTTTTCCTCAACTAAATATTTCTCAATCAGATGTCTCAGCGCCTGTGAACGATTTGCAAAACGATTATCTTCAACATATTCATCCAAAGCTTCCAATAAATCCTTATCAAGTGAAACCCCAAATCTTACAACTGACATAGTGTTACATAATTATTAATTCGTGTTACTAATATCAGAAAAAAAATTTATAATTGATAATTTTTCCTGGATTATTTTCAAATTAATCTATGCCGGGAGTTATGTTCAAATCTCCCTGCATATATAAAACACAAACTTACCCGCCTGTATCTGCCTTCCATATTAACTTTTTCCCGAATCCAAGTCTGTTATCGGTCATTTTTATGTAATTAATCGTTACAATCCACAATTTAGTATTCATTAATACAGCAAATGGAAAACGCTTCAAATAAGCTATTCTGACTTTTGATTTAATTTCTGCCGGAGGCAGGGACATTATTCCAAGAAATTGTATTCCCCGGATTCTCCCTACAATATTTGTCTCAAGCGCTATAGCGCCGGCTACAAAATTATTATGAAGAGCATCCTTAACATGTTTAGTGCTTATATCAGAAGTAAAAATAAAACAGTTCTCTTTTTCCAAATAAGCATAAAAACAACTCGCACACCACGGATTACTTTCTGTGCAGGTTGCCAGGGTAAGCACATGATGCCTGTTAATAAACCTTATAATACGTTTTTCAGGCAAATCCATATTTAAAAAACTCGTAAAAAAAGCTGCACCAAAACTAATCATGAATTTCACAACTGTCATTATACATTAATGACACCGTACATTTAAATCAATTCCTCTGGTGTCAATGACAGTTTAAATGATTTTAGCTGAAGCAGCTTTTTATTCTGATTTAAAAATATCTATTTTTCCAGTTCTTTATATACAAGAGCGCTTGCACCAACAATTGCAGCATCACCCGGTTTTAACTCTGATGGCAGGATCTTAATTTTATTCTTAAATATCGGCAAAAGATACTTTTCCATACTTTTTTTTGTTGGTTCAAAAATCAAATCACCTGCAGCTGTAACGCCTCCAAAAAGAAATATCGCTTCAGGACTCAGATGATGAACAGTATCAGCCAGTCCCTGTCCAAGCCAGGCTCCTGTTTTTTCAAATACCTCCAGAGCAATTTTATCACCTTTTACGGCAGCCTCATAAATCATTTTCGAGTCAAGCTCATTAAAAGATTTGTCAGCGAGAATACTATCGGTCGCATTATAATAAGCCAGCAGTTCAAAAGCAGTTCGTTTCATGCCCGGAGCAGAACAATATGCTTCGAGATGACCACGCGATGTACATCCGCATACCCGTCCGTCAGGCACTAATGTAGTATGTCCGCACTCACCGGCAAAACCATCATGCCCGTAAACAAGTTCCCCATTTACTACCAGTCCGCTGCCAACTCCCGTACCCAGGGTAAACAGAACAAAATTCTTCATCCCTTTTGCACCCCCGTATATCATCTCTCCGATAGCGGCAGCATTAGCATCATTTGTAAGAGATATGGCATTAAGGCCAGGGAAATGGGGCTTAAGCATTTCCACGAAATGGACTACCCCCTTAAATGAAAGATTCGGGGCATATTCAATGGTTCCATTATAGTAATTGCCATTGGGAGCCCCTATTCCAATTCCCAAAATCTCCGGATTACCATTTTCCTGTTTAAGTGATCCTGTAATTTTTTTGATGGCATCAGCCATATCCGAAATATATTTTTCAATATCACCATGGCGCGGAGTAGATATATTATCCTTTTTAATAACATTCCCTTCCGGGTCCACCGCCCCTATTGCCGTGTTGGTGCCACCTACATCAACACCAATTGCTACTTTTTTAATCATAGTATGTTTATTAATTTATTAATTTTTATATAATGAAACTAGCATGACTGTATAATCACCAGGGAGTATGATCAAAACATTTACGAGTTCCATATGATACCTTTGAAAATAATTAATTTTAATCATATCCAGGAACAAGAACAGCAAAATTAAAAATATTATGGAATACTATTTGCTGATGATCAAATTTTAACCCAATTTATTCCGAATAAAAACAGTAATAGTTTATAATGATTATTTTTACACTTAATTTATTTTATTACGAGCAAAGAATATGGATCGAATTGTAAAATATATATTAAAAATTACGGGGTGGTTATTGATGATACCTGTATATATTTATAAATATACCATTTCTCCTTTAACACCTGCATCCTGCAGATATGTTCCTTCCTGTTCTGAATATACTTTACAGGCAATAAAAATTCATGGCCCCTTTAAAGGATTGCTGCTTTCAGTAAAACGTATCTCAAAATGCCATCCCTGGGGTAATCATGGCTACGATCCTGTTCCTCCGAAAGATTATAAAAATAAATTTATAAACTCATGAAAAAAATTTTATTACTTACAATAATTATTGCTATTCATTTTTCCTGCAACACAGAAAAGAAAAAAAAGGAGGATAACGGTAAAGAGGTAATAACAGTCAGCATTCTGCCTCAAAAGACTTTTGTGAAAAAAATTGCAGGCAACGATTTTGATATCAGTGTACTTATACCTCCCGGTGCAAGTCCTGCTGCCTACACTCTTTTACCGTCGCAACTGAAAAGCATAAACCGGTCAATAATCTGGTTCCGGATCGGTCATATCGGATTTGAGCAATCCTGGAAAGAAAAAATCCGGGAAGCAAATAAAAATATGCAGGTAATTGATCTCTCAGAAGGACTTGACCTGATTACAACCAATGGTGACCGGAATAAAAACAATAAACATTCAGAGGGAGTTGATCCGCATATATGGATGTCCCCCTCCCTGGTCAAAAAAATCTGTCTTAAGATCACAAAATCTCTTGTACAAATAAATCCGGATAAAGGAGCTGAATATAATCACAATTATTTGAAGTTTCTCAAAGAGATTGAAAAGCTTGATCTTGAGATAAGAGATACGATAAAGGACTACCACGGGAAACAGTTTATAACATTCCACCCCAGTCTCTCTTATTATGCAAGGGATTACGGACTGATCCAGCATTCCCTGGAACCCGGAGGGAAAGAACCTACACCACAGCATATGGCTAAAGTAATAGACCTGGCTAAAAAGGAAGATATCCGGATAATCTATATTCAAAGTGAACTTGACCGCAACCATGCCCGTGTTTTTGCAGAAGAGGTAAACGGGGAAGTTGTTGAGATATGGCCTCTTGATCCCGACTGGAGCCAAAACATGATAAAAATTACCAACACCCTCATCGAACATTTTTAATGGAAGAGCTGATCAAGATAGAAAACTTAACTGTAGGTTACGATAAAAATCCGGTACTAAGAAACGTTTACCTGAAAATCTTTGAAAATGATTTTCTGGGTGTGATTGGTCCGAACGGAGGAGGTAAAACAACTTTGCTAAAATCCATTCTGGGATTGATCAGGCCAATGACCGGTAAAATAGAATTCAGGCCAGATATTAGAAAAAAGAAAAAACCTTTTGGATATCTTCCCCAGGTAAAATATATAGATAAAAATTTCCCTATAACTGTTTTTGAAGTTGTGCGGTCAGGATTCATAATGAAGGATAAAATAAAAATTTCCGGGAAGGAAATAACCTTTAATGTTGAAAGACTTCTTTCTGAAATGGGTATCAATAATATCAGAGATAAAGCAATTGGTGAACTTTCAGGAGGACAGATGCAGAGGGTATTCCTTTGCAGGGCACTCATGAGCAACCCCAAAATACTTCTGTTGGATGAGCCGGATACTTTTGTTGATAACCGTTTCGAAAGTGAGTTATATGAAAAATTGAAACAGCTGAACGAAAAAATGGCAATTATTCTGGTTTCACACGATATTGGAACTATATCCTCCTATGTTAAGGCTATTGCATGCATTAACGGAAGTTTGTATTATCATCCCGATAACATAATAACCCAGGAAGAACTTAAAAGTTATAAATGCCCGATAAAAATAATAACTCACGGAGACATCCCGCATACTGTACTTAAATATCATCAAAATAATGAATGAATTCATCCTCCTCTTTAATTATGACTTTTTCATTAAAGCTTTACTGGCTTCGGTTTTTGCCAGTATATCATGTGGCGTTATAGGCACATATATAGTTGCCAGGCGAATTGTATTTGTAAGCGGAGGCATAACCCATGCCTCATTTGGAGGAATAGGACTGGCATTTTACCTCGGATTTAATCCCCTGATTGGGGCTGTCTCTTTTGCAGTCTTGTCTGCCCTTGGAATACAATTTTTCACAAAAGTGGCAAGAGTAAGGGAAGATTCTTCAATAGCAATCTGGTGGTCACTTGGAATGGCTCTCGGAATTATTTTTGTTTTCAGCACACCGGGTTATACCCCCAATCTTATGAGTTATCTTTTCGGAAATATTTTGACTGTAACAATTTCTGAATTATTCTGGATGCTGCTACTTAATATTGTATTAGTTACTTTCTTTACATTCTATTATAGAAAAGTACTCTATATAGCTTTTGATGAGGAGTTTGCAAAGGCTGCGGGCCTTCCTGTCGCGCTTTTCAATTACATAACGATCACCCTGATCGCAGTGACGGTGGTACTTAATATAAGAGTAGTGGGTATAATCCTAATTCTCTCGCTCCTGACTATTCCACAGGCAACAGCCAATCTCTTCACAAAGGATTTTAAAAAACTCCTGATCTTATCTTCCATAATTGCATTTATTGGAAGTATCTCAGGACTGCTTATTTCTTATTATATGGATATTCCTTCAGGAGCAGCAATAATTTTTACATTAATTATTTTATTTGTATTGCTCAGATTATATAAATATCTCTTTTAAAAGGATCATCATCACCAAATTTTATAATGAGTTGAGCGGGTACTGCGGATTTGCTCTCTTAAAAATTATTAATCCTTTCAGTTAACGCCAAAAATCTTTTTTCAATTTCTGCCGACTCCCTCATTATTCCCGCAACAAAACTGTTTGTCCCGTATTTACCCCTTATTGCTTCAAAATCAGCATCCCTTTCCTCCTCATCCCCATCAGGGCCAAATCCTATTCTGCTCAGCTGATCAAACTCTTTTTCTGCATCTTTCAAAAGAATATTATTATATTTAACCGAACTGCTTTTCCAGTCATTTACGATATCAGCAAGTTCAGAGGGAGATATTGTTCTGACATCGATATTCATATAATTTTTTAATACTGCAACACACCAGGAATAAGATCTTTCTTCGTATTCTTCATAGGCTTCGCGAAATTTATCACAAAGATCATCCAGGTTACTGATCTTTCCGGCCGACAATGATTCGATTATCCTGTCAATAACCTTCTTGTCAACAATCATTCCTGCAAGATCTATCCATTTGTCAGGCTTTGAATCGGGTTTCTCCGGCAATAAAATTTCCCTTACCTCTTCAATAGTCATAAAATCAATGTCTTCCAGTCGTTTTACCAGCTTTCCAAGAAGATAGACCTTAATTGCCAGTTCATAATACCTTTTTGATGTCCGTAACATGAGCCGGTTAATATTTATGCCCTTATAAGAGACCATTTCCCGGCTCTTCAAAGCAGACTGATTTAATGAGTCAAGCAATCCGGCTCCCCTGATCATTTGCCCGACAGTATAAGGATTAAATATTTCAAAATTTATCAGGTCAATTTTTTCATCGTCCTTCCGCCGGTCTCTTTCAGGCCATTTTTTACTGTCACGCGAGGTACCCACAGTAAAAAGATTCATTGCGGGAGTGAGAACACTTTTGCCATCTTCAACGGAAATATATGAAAAAGGCAGCTCCGATGTATCAAAATTCCCCGAATGCTTATCCATTACAACTGAAAAAGCACCTATACGGCAAGGCCAGAGCATATAAGAAAAAGATCCGGTTTTCGACCCTCTTTCTATGATACCCTGATGAACCGGACCAAGCTTATACATATGATTGCTCTGATTAGTGCCGCTTCCTGCATTGAAAAAAGAGAACAGGCCTGCAATAAGCAAAGACGATTTATGGTGAGTAACAGTATAAGGTCCCGCAAAAACACTGCATGCTTCACCATGATACCCTTCACAATTTGCAAAAAAGGCAGAATTTTCCGATGAAAATTGTTTACCTATCTTAACCCCCTGGCCGGCAAAGGTTGAAGTAAGTATTGCACCACTGTCTATTTCGGAGCCTGACAATACAATAAAATATGAAGCAATTACTCCCTCCCCTATAAATACAGGAGCTGCAGCATTACTATTTATAGTGCCCTCTTCAAGTCTGGATGCTCCGCATATCCTGGTATAAGATCCTATACAAACATTGATTATTACATTTGAATGTGAAATTCTTACACCCTTCCCTATAACACCGGCTTCAGATTCTTTTGTGCGTGTATATTCCTCAATAATTGATTTAAGTTTCTGTATCAATGCCTTGTTATGCCTGTAGATCACCATAAGATATGCGATCTGGGCCGAAAGCCTGTCAAATACAGGGAGCTCCCGCCCTCCGCCTTCATTGAGAATATCTATTTCATGGCCGTTGCCAAAAGTTGTTCTTCCTTTGACAGCCAGGATTCCAACATTTTCAACAAAAACGTCATCTTCAATATTATAATTAGCCAGATTTCGGATTCCTGACAGATATACATTATCACCTATAATACAATTTTCAATCCGGCAATCATTTATACCAGCCGGTTTAATAATTCCGGCCTCACCATTTACCTCACCCGAATTCCTTCCAACCTTAACTGATCCTGAAAAGCTTACATTTTTTAATCTGCCGGACAGAAAAGGATCCTTAACTTCCACGGCCTTCCAGTCAGCGGCAGAACATCCATGAAGTTCAAGAACACTGATCTCTTTTTGTGATAGACTGCGATACATTAATCCCTCAATTCAGGTTTAATACTTAACTCTTCTTTTTCAATGTCCTTATAATATTTGACAGTGCCAACCTTCAGCTCGAGTGTGGCATCCTCATCGCAAACAATTATTCCTTTGGGATGTAATTGCAATACAGATACTGTCCACATGTGATTTATTCCCGCTTCAACTACCTTTTGCAAAGCCCTCGCCTTATTATAACCGTTAATTACTATTATTACTTCTTCGGCCTGCATTACAGTATCCACCCCCACAGTAAGAGCTGTTTTGGGAACTTTCCTTATATCATTGTCAAAAAATCTCGAATTAGCAAGAATAGTATCATAAGTCAAAGTTTTAACCCTTGTTTTTGATCTCAATGATGATCCGGGTTCATTGAATGCTATATGTCCGTCCGGCCCGATACCTCCAAGAAAAAGATTAATACCTCCCACACTTTCGATCTTTTTTTCATATTCCTCACACTCTTTTTGCAAGTCCGGGGCATTCCCATTCAGAATATTGATATTTCCCGAAGGAATGTCAATATGATTAAAAAGATGTTTATTCATAAAATAGTGATAACTTTGAGGATGATCCTCAGGAATGCCAACATATTCATCCATATTAAAAGTTACTACATTCTGAAATGATAATCTCCCCTGCTTTACTAACTCGATTAATTCGGTGTAAGTCCCTATGGGCGATGATCCTGTTGGCAATCCGAGAACAAAAGGTTTAACGGGGGCCGGATTAAATTCTTTTATTTTATTAGCAATGTAATAGGCAGTCCATTTACTAAGTTCCTGATAGTTTTCATGAATTAAAATTCTCATAATTGTCTTTTTTAGTTTAACCTTCTATTTTTATTCAATAATTATTTTCGCATCGGCAATAATACATCCTGATCCTTCTTCAAGAACTATGAGCGGATTAATATCAAGTTCTTTTATCTGGGGACACTCCACTGCGAGGTAAGATAGTTTAACAATAGATTCGGCAACAGACCCGATATCTCCCGGTTTAGTGCCCCGTGCACCTGTCAGCAGCTCTGATGATTTAATTTCCCTGATCATTCCAAAGGCCGTCTCTTTATCGACCGGGGCAATCCTGAAGCTCACATCCCTGAAAATTTCAACAAATATACCTCCTATGCCAAACATTATTACAGATCCGAAAGAGTTATCTTTTTTAATTCCCAGTATAACCTCCATTCCGTTCCGGATCTGGGGAGTGATTTGAATTCCCTGAATAACTGATCCCGGGACGCTTCTTTTAACATTAAGCAAAATATCATTATAGGCCTTTTCTGCCTCCTCTGCAGAATTGATATTCAAAACAACGCCGCCAATATCAAATTTATGAATTATATCTTCAGAAATAACCTTCATAACCACGGGGAATCCCGTCTCCTCAGCCAGTAATCCTGCTTCACCGGCAGATGTGGCAATTTTCTTCATGGCTACAGGCAGTTGACATGCCTCCAGGATACCTGATGCCTCTATTTCATTCAAATATTTTCTGCCAGACCTCTCCGCTATCTTTATAAGCTCTTTGGCTTTTGGATTAATAGTGTATTCAGTGACTGACGCTAAGGATTTTTTCTCTTTAATATATTTATTGAAATTAAATACTGTTTTAAAGGGTTTACACATTGACTCCGGTAAAATATAATGCGGTATATCGCTATGTTCCAATATCCTTACACCCTCAGCCACATCTGACTGCCCCATAAATGAAGAATACACGGGCTTCCTGTGCCGGCCCGAGACCCGCACTACTTCCCTGGCAATTGACTCTATATCGGTCATTGATTGAGGAGTAAGTATCACAAAAATACCATCCACGTTTTCATCTTTGAGAACAGCAGAGATAGCTGCTCCATATCTGTCGGCACGTGCATCACCAATTACATCTACCGGATTATTGATATTTGCTGTAGTAGGCAGGCTTTTTTTCAGTGCCAGGGTCGTTTCCTCTTTAAATCTTGCAAGCTGCAATCCTTCTTTTACAGCGGCATCGGTTGTCAGCACCCCCGGTCCTCCGGCATTGGTAATTATAGCTACACGGTCTGACTGCGGATAAGGCTGATAGACGAATGCAATTGCTATATTGAACATCTCTTCAACATCTTTGCACCGGATGATGCCGGCCTGTTTAAAAGCAGCATCGCAAATTTCATCCCTGCCAGCCAGTGATCCTGTATGAGAAGCAGCGGCTGAAGCGCCTTCCTCAGTCCTTCCGGATTTTAATATCAAAATTGGTTTGTGACTTTTTTCGATAACTTCCATTGCCGTCTTCATCAGTCTCCTGCCATCAGTTATCTCCTCCAGATAAAGAAGAATTACCTTTGTTTTAGGATCATCCATCAGATAATACAGCAGCTCAATTTCAGAAATATCAGCTTTATTGCCAAAACTGACGAATTTGGAAAATCCGATATTCTTTGCATGGGCATAATCAAGAACAGCTGTACACAATGCACCACTCTGTGACAAAAAAGCAATATTGCCTTCCACCGGAAAACTTCTGGCAAAAGATGCATTTAGCCGTGAAATGGGATCGGTATTGATAACCCCAAGGCAATTGGGGCCAATAAATGAAATACCATATTTTTCGGCGATCTCAATCAACTCCTTCTCTTTTTCAATTCCCTTCGGACCAACTTCTCTGAAACCTGCAGAAATTATTATTACCGATTTTATTCCTTTTTGTCCGCATTGCTCAAGTGCAAGTTTACAAACCGAGCTGGGAAATACAATAACAGCAAGATCAACTTCATCGGGTATATCAATTACATACTTGTAGGTCTTAACTCCGCTGATCGATTTATCCCTGGGGCTCACAGGATAGATCACCCCCTGAAATCCTGTCTGCAGGATATTTACAAAAATGTCCCCGGGGACTGTGCCCCTTACCTTGTTGGTTCCGACAACTGCAAGAGATTTGGGATAAAAAATACTTTGAAGATTCTTTTTATTAATATCTAAACGATTTTTCATAATTGTTGATTTGTCAGGATAAATAGTTCAAATTTTAAAGATAGTCAGCTATAAAATCAACTGCCCCGTCAATTGTTTGCACCTCCTGAGCTTTTTCAACATCCATTTCAATATCAAACTCTTCTTCAAAAGCTGCAATCAGCAGCATACTTTGCATAGAATCAGCACCAAGATCAAATATAAAATTTGCATCATCTGCAATATCCGATTCATCTATCTTTAATACTTTTGCAACTACTTTTTTTATGCGCTGCTTAATTTCTTCTTTCTCCATCATTTTGTATTTTTTATTAAAATAAACATAAGTTTTAAAAATATTTTTTTTTATTAAGAATCTTTTTAAAAATATTAAATTTAATTATATTAAGCAAGTAGTTTTTAAAGTAAATAGAATAATAATGCGTATTCAGAATGAATAAAAATAAAAAAATGAAACGAACATAATTGTAAAATCATCCAATTTTTAAAATATTCCTTCCATTGATTTCCCCAACCTGGAGGCCTCTTCTAAAAATTGATTTACATTTAATTCCCGCAGATAAATCATACCATGTGAAGCCCGCAGAAGTGGCACTCTGTTCTGAAAGAAAAAATTCTTTCCCAGCAGTAACTGTATTTGTTTGTGTTGTTCAAACCATATCCTTTGTGTCAATTCGCTGAACTTTCCATCAAGCTGATAACTGGGGAAAGAAGCATTTACCTGGGATACATAACATTCCGAGAACGATTTATTCAATAAGGCCAGAGAGTTGAGGGATACGGGAATTATAACCTCCACTTCCCATGGATTGAATCTGAACCAAACATTCCTGTATCCCAATATGCGAAGATTACTCAAATCTTCTTCCTTGTTCCATTCCTCTACTGCGCGTGCAATGACCTGCAATACTTTATAGTGAGTATCGGGACCGCTGCCCTGGGGATCCATTGCAAGACTGATCTGAGTCGGCTTGTATTTTCTGAACTCATCAAGCACGGGAAGAATGTCCCTCTCCATATCAGGTTGACTACCCGGTGAACTTTCCCTGTAGAATCCCAGATGAAGATGATGTACATTTTTTACCATAATGCCATAGTGTGCCCATACAAGTTCTTCTTCAAATTCTCTTATCATTCCTTTAAGTTTCTGTATTTTCAAAGGATTTTTGCTACCGTCGTAACTATTCTTGAGAGATGTAAGGACTTCATATATTGAATCTCTGAGGTCACTCACATTATTAATATCCCAGATCGAAACAAGGGCACGTACAATCCTGTGACAAAGTCCCCGCCGCTTTCCTTCCGGATTCTGTGCAGCAACATTATCGAGATAGTGATAAACATCCTTATCCCATTTATATCTGTATCCATCCTTAAAAAAATCGGGATAATTTATCATCTGAATTTCACCACTATTCATCAAGTCTTTCGTATCAATCAACAAATCATAGAGAAAGCTGTTAGTAACAGCTGTATAACCGGAGGTAAGCACAGAAAAATGCAGTTCATTGCTAGCGTCACGGGACTGACGGTTGATTTGGGGCATCATGCCAAGCATAATATCATCATGGTGAGGACCGGTATGGTAATATACCTGGTTCGATTCCCTGACTAATCCCTTGCTAATTTTTGCATTGATTGAATCTATAACCGTACTGACTGTATTCTCATTCAAATCAGGGATACGGCTGCAATATTTATCAGCTTTCAGATCATCGGGCTCAAGTTTTGTTCCGAATTTATTTATTTTCCTGCACAACTCCATCACTGCACGCTCAGTTTTCTGATGAGTCCATGGACCTTTACTGTAATAATTTTCAACAGCGTCTTCAAGCTTAACCGCAGCTCCTTCAGTTAAATAAAAACGGCTGTTTCTAAGATGTTGAAGTGATGTTGCAGGATAAATAACTGTTGGTTTACTCTCAAGCGAATTCTTTATGGTATCTGCAATAGCCTCTCCTGCGGCATATATAATCACCTTGTTTTCAGGATTATATCTGAGAGTTCCGAGTCCGATAGTAATAACAAGCCGTTTTCTTGAAACCTCAATGCCTCCAAGATCAGTAGCAGTAACGGCCTGCGTTTCGAAATTAGTCTGGGTCAGCCTTGTAGAAGAAAAATGATGGCTTCCCCTGGTGTTAAATGCAATATGGCCGTCAGGACCAATACCCCCAAGAAAAAAACCAATTCCTCCCTTTGATCTTATGATATTTTCATATTCAGTGCACCACTGGTCAATTTTAAAAATTGATTCCTTCTGTATTTGTTCAATATGGGATTTAGCTTCCCTGTACCGCAATGAGAGGTCAATTGTGTAATCCGGGAATACCTCTGTAAAATGCCTGTTCCCCGAAAGCTCAATCTCGTCGGAATTGATCAAAAGAGCCTTTCCCCTGTCTATGCCAAATCCTTCGATATAATTTTTTTCAATAAAATTATCAAGACTGTTATGTTGTTTAGAACTTATAGGATAAAAATCTCCGGCCTGAACTAATTGTAAGTGAGTCAAATCTGGCTTTTCCACATTCTCAAGTCCATATTTACCCCGAATTTCTTTTCCTTTTTCATTATCCCAGTTGTCAAGAGCCATATGGGTAAATTGTATGAAATATCCTGCTGTTTTCCCTGCAGGAAGACATACCACCCCCGTAGGATTTTCAGATACCCACTCTAAAAAACTCAATGCCGAAAGTAATCCCAGTTTTGGAAAACTATCAACTGCTATATAAGGAATCTGTGTTGAAATATTATTAAATTCCGAATCTTCAAAAAATGCCTTTTCTACCCTCGAAAAATTTAAATCCATACTATAAATATTTTACTTCATTTTATTGATGCAATTTTTTCCAAAGCATATGCTGCTGCTCCAAGAGTTCCTGCTTTTTGGCCCAACTCTGAAAATTTAATTTCGGTGTCATTGCTTATGTCTCGATTACTAAACGTCTTAATAGCCTGCTGAATCGGAGCAGTGATGAACTCCTTTGCTTCAGCAAGGCGCCCACCCAGTACAATGAGTTCTGGATTAAATATCTGTATCAGATATACAATACCCTTGCCAAGCCAGTAACCTACTTCTGAAAATACAGATATAGCAAACTGATCACCACGATTAGCGGCCTCAATAACCACGGAAATATCAATTTTATCAATATCTCCACCCACCAATTCATTAATCAGGGAAGATTTTCCATCTTTTATCCCTTGTTTTGCAATTCTGGCAATGGCAGTTGCTGACACAATGGTTTCCAGGCAACCCTGCTTTCCACAGGTGCAAAGTATGCCGTTATCAACAATTGGAAGGTGACCAAATTCCCCTGAATATCCTGATTTACCGTAATACAGCTGCCCGTTTACAATAATTCCGAGTCCCAGTCCCCAGTCTACCTGCAACATCAATACATTTTTTTTATTTTTTGCCAGTCCGAAATGTTGCTCTGCAAAAGCACGCAGCTTTGAATTATGACTAAAAAATACGGGAAGCCTGAAGATCTTTTGCAACTTTTCCGACAAATCTTCAATTTCAGGAAAATAAGTTTTATTTATACCTTGTTTCTGATTTATCAGTCCCGGGAGTTCAATCCCAACCACCAATATTTTATTTCTGTCAATATTGCCGGCAGATAAAACCTCTTCAAGCTTTTCGTTTACCTTCGGAAAAATATTAAAATCAGCCTGCATCTTAACGGGGAAATAACAGGGCCCCGCAACTTCCTTGTTATTACTGTTAAAAACAGAAATGATGGTCCGGTTAATATTTATCGTTATGCCCACAACATAAAATCCGTCCTCTACCAATCCATAAATATTGGGACGTCGTCCGCCACTTGAATCGCCCCTGTCGGGTTCCCTGACAAGCCCGTCATCAATAAGTTCTACCAAAAGACTGTTGACCTTGGGTGTACTCAGTTTTATTACTTTTGCTATTTCAGCGCTGGATAGTGATCCAAAAAAATAAAGAATACGTAAAATTTGCTTTTTGTGAGCAATTTTCTTGATCTCTACTCCGTGACTTTGATTGATAGTATTATTAAATAATTTTTCCATTGGTTGATTTATATGAAGGGTAAAGATTATAATATTTTAATAAATTTGAAAATGTCTTTTTAAAAATTTTAGAAAGTTTAATATAGATTTAATAAAAGAATGCAATTTAAAAATATTTCAAATTTCCGGCAGGTGATGATCAATAAAAAACCAAATATTTAAAATACCTTTATAACATAAATTAAAATCACAAAGTGATGCTAATAAAAAATATTCTGATCTTTATAATTCTTGCTTTATTACAAGGCATATCCTCAGGTCAAAGCAGGAAAATCATTTATATTCCGGATATTCCCGGCTATACAACTTTAAAATGTGATTTCCATCTCCATACAGTATTTTCAGATGGGGCAGTCTGGCCGACTGTAAGAGTAGAAGAGGCATGGCAGCAGGGACTGGATGCTGTTGCAATCACTGAACATATTGAATACAGGCCACATTCAAAAGATATTGCAGCAGATCATAATCGTTCTTATGAAATTGCTGAACCTCTTGCAGATATACTTGATATATTACTGATTAGAGGTGCAGAGATTACCCGAAGTATGCCACCAGGACATTTAAATGTCCTTTTTATTAAAAATGCTAACCTGCTGGAACGTGAAAATGTCACACAGGCATTACAGGAAGCCCGTGACCAGGGAGCATTCATATTATGGAACCATCCCGGATGGAAAGCGCAACAGCCAGATACTACCCTTTGGTGGGATGAACATAGCCAGTTATTGAAAAATGATCTACTTCATGGAATAGAAGTCTTTAATGAAAAAGAGTATTATCCTGAAGCTATTGACTGGGCAGTTAATAAAAAATTAACCATGTTCTGCAACTCTGATGCCCATTCACCCATATGCATGACATATGATCTTAATAATAATCACAGACCCATAACTCTCGTATTCTCAAAAAGCAGGACAAAGGGGGGCATAAAGGAAGCTCTTTTCAATCGCCGTACTGCAGCTTACTTCGATAATAATATTGTAGGAGAGGCTCATATCCTTGAAAAGCTATTCTTTGCATCAATAAAAATTATAAATGAACCTGTTGGCTTGAAACACGGAGTGACGAAGCACATAGAGATTGAAAACAATTCAGATATCGACTTTGAACTTGAACTGGTGCAGCCTGGAATTGGATTTGATATTAACGATACTGCTATCCTCAATGCCCACCATACAGTCCGCCTTGAACTAAGGGGTAATTCAGAACAGGTGTCCGGCATGGACAAACTGAAAATATATTATATGGTAAAAAATATGATGGTGAGTTCAACAGAGAGCCTTATTGTTGCATTGATAATAGATAATTAATAACCTGCCGGTTCATTGCCCGGTACTTTTTAAAAAGTACCCTGAAATAATAATCCTTCCTCTGATATTAATTTCACTTTTCCATTTTATAAAACATCAAATTGTTATTTTTGTGCAATATCGATAATAAATAAAATGGAAAATATTTTTAAAAAAACTGCTTACCAACTGCAATCTGTCAGGACCGGGAAAATTTTTAATGATAACGGATGGACCCTTAATGCACTGGACGAAAAAGAACCAACATTGATAAGAGCCATTTATGAAAAGACTCAGATTGATTTAAAGGATAATTCCCTTGGCTTGTACCAATTCTCTGACTGGCTGCCTGTTAAACGTATGCTAAAAGGATCATCAGCGCCTGTAACCTATAAAAGCAAAGGACTGGCTCAAGAGCTGGGCCTGAAAAATTTATGGATCACATTCAGCGGATACTGGCCTGAAATAGGAGCAGAAATGAGTACCTGCAGCTTTAAAGAGACAGAAGCCTATTCGGTATGTGGCCGGATGTCCCCGGAAATGGATAAAATACTTGTTGTAGCTTCTGCCGGTAATACCTCCCGTTCATTTGCCAAAGTATGTTCCGAAAATAATATACCATTACTTCTCTGCGTACCTGAAGATAATATTGATACACTCTGGTTTGAAACCCCCATAAATGATTGTGTTAAACTGATATGCAGTTCCGGATGTGACTATTATGATGCAATTCATCTTTCCAACCTTGTGTCCGGATTAGAAGGTTTTATACCTGAAGGAGGAGCAAAGAATGTAGCCCGCAGGGATGGAATGGGTACTACTGTACTTTCAGCTGCCCTGACAATAGGGCGTATCCCTGAATATTATTTTCAGGCGGTTGGCAGCGGCACAGGAGCAATCTCGGCATGGGAAGCAAATATAAGGCTGTTGGCTGACGGGAGATTCGGGAAAAATAAAATGAAACTGATGGTATCACAGAATGCACCTTTCAATCCATTATATGATGCCTGGAAAGCAGACTCACGGTCACTATTTCCGGAAGACTGCAATCTTGCCAGAAAATTGGTGGAAGCCATTGATGCCAAAGTATTGTCAAACCGCAGGCCTCCCTATGGAATTGCAGGCGGATTATATGATGCACTCAAAGACTCGGGGGGGGATGTCCTGACAGCAACAAACGAGCAGTTAAGGGCAGCTTCAGAGTTATTCGAAAAAACAGAAGGTATCGATATACACCCAGCGGCAGGAGTCGCTATAGCAACCCTCGCCAAGGCAGTTAAAAACAGACAGGTACATAAAGAATCCCTTATTATGCTCAATATTACGGGAGGCGGTGAAAAAAAATACATGGCTGAAAAAAATCTTTATTACCTCAAACCTGATTTAATCTTTGGAATCGATCCGGATCCTGAAGAAGTAAGAAATAAAATTATCGACCTTTTAAACAAATAAAAATTAAAGAATCCCGTTTATTACGCAACATATCAGATTATTAAAATTTATTTTTATATGTTAAAAAAATATTACTAATCAGATATTTTTAAAAAAAACTTATTTATTTGAGGATCATTTTCTGTACTAAAATTAAAAATCATGACAAGACACAATATAATTATTATAATTATCACTGTTATAGCAGAAATTTTTACCATCTCCTGTAATCGTTACAAGGATTATTCCGGAGTCCCTTATGAAGATATTCAAAATCCACCATGGGAAGATCCCTCCGTAAATGAAATAAACAGGGAAGAACCCAGAGCCGGTTTTATACCATATGCCAGTCTTGATCAGGCAAGATCGGAAGATAAATGGCAATCACCCATGATACAGTCTCTTAACGGCACATGGAAATTCCACCTGTCAGAAAATCTTAAAGAAAGGCCTTACTGGTTCTTTAAAGATGACTTTGATATCCGGCACTGGGACGATATAGAAGTACCTTCAAATTGGGAAACTGAAGGCTACGACTATCCGATATACGTGAATATTACATATCCTCATGAAAAAACTCCCCCGCAT
Organism: uncultured Prolixibacteraceae bacterium; assembly: GCA_964540755.1. Taxonomy (GTDB): domain Bacteria; phylum Bacteroidota; class Bacteroidia; order Bacteroidales; family Prolixibacteraceae; genus JAAYJR01. The sequence goes on from CAZIOB010000166.1 coordinate 17,455, forward strand.
ATACAGGATCATTATAACCCTGTCGGATCTTACAAACGTACTTTTACCATTCCTGACAGCTGGAAAGATAAGGATGTAATATTACATTTCGGCGCTGCCAGCTCAAACCTGAGCGTTTGGGTAAATGAGCAATTTGCAGCATATAGTGAAGACAGCAAAACACCAGCTGAATTTAATATTACTGATTGCCTGAAAAAAGGGAAAAATTCACTTGCGGTTGAGATTCATCGCTGGTGCGACGGATCTTATCTCGAAGACCAGGATTTCTGGAGATTAAGCGGAATGACCCGTGATGTATATCTTATGGCCAGGAATCGCCAAAGAATAGAGGATTTCAGAATTAATGCCGGACTGGATAAAGCTTATTCAACAGGTCTTTTTTCTTTAGACCTCGATATTTTTAATGCACAAGATGAAATAAGTTCTTTAATAGTAGAAGCAGCCATTTATGACGAGGGTAAAATTATCAGGGAATTCACAGCAGAAATAGAGCAAGGCAGCCGGGAAACAACATTTTCCGACCGGTTCCCCGATGTTAAGAAATGGTCAGCAGAATATCCGAATCTTTATGAACTTGTAATAACCCTTAAAAAAGGAAATGAAGTGCTGGAAGTGATCAGGCAGGATGTTGGATTCCGTACAGTAGAAATAAAAGATTCAACTCTGTTAATAAATGGGAAGTACGTTTATCTTAAAGGGGCTAACCTTCATGAACATCACGAAGTCAAAGGTCATGTTGTTGACAAAGAAACTATGCTGAAAGATATTAAAACTATGAAGGAAAATAATTTGAATGCGGTGCGTACTTCACACTACCCGCAACCGGAATTATGGTATGAACTGTGTAATAAATACGGACTATACATTATAGATGAGGCAAATATCGAATCACATGGTATGGGCTACGGAAAAGAATCACTGGGAAAAGATCCGGTGTGGAAGGATGCTCATTTATTCCGCACACGTAATATGTTCGAAAGAGATAAAAACCAGCCGGCTGTTATAATCTGGTCGTTAGGAAACGAAGCTGGTAACGGAGTGAATTTTTATGCTACTTACGACTATCTGAAATCGGTCGATAAAACACGTCCGGTACAATATGAAAGAGCCATTCATGAATCCAATACAGATATCTTTTGTCCAATGTACATGCGAATAGAAGCTATGGAACAATATGCCACTGAAAGAGCAGAAAAACCTTTGATCCTCTGCGAATATGCACATGCAATGGGCAACAGTGTCGGCAATCTCAGGGACTATTGGGACCTTATTGAAAAACATAAGGTATTGCAGGGAGGATTTATATGGGACTGGGTAGAACAGGGTCTGCTCACAACAAACGATGAAGGTGAAAAATTCTGGGCTTACGGAGGTGACTTTGGTCCTGATACAGTACCTTCAGATGGCAATTTTTGCTGTAACGGACTTGTTAATCCCGACAGGACCCTTAAACCACATATACAGGAAGTAAAAAAGGTATATCAGTATATAGATTTTATCCCTTCAAACCTTAATGAAGGAGAAATAACAATAAAAAACAAATATGCTTTCCGTAACCTGGCAGATTTTAATTTTTCCTGGGAAATTTCAGGGGACGGGAAAATTGTAAAATCAGGAGAGATAAAGGATTTGTCAGCTGAACCGGGAGAAATCGTGCCTGTTGGTTTCGATACATCTTTTGATCCCTTAGCGGGAGTCGAATATTTTCTTAACCTGAAGGCTGCCCTGAAAAAACCTGATGGATTGCTTAGCACAGGGACCATACTGGCAACAGAACAGTTTAAACTGCCTTTCTTTATTGAAATACCAGCAGTTAAACCTGATGAGACCGGTAAGGTATCTGTCAGTGAACAGACAAATACCATTATTGTCAGTGGAGAGAATTTTACAGTAACTTTTGACAAAATCAACGGGGTTATATCAAGCATTAAAAACGGAGAAACCGAATATATCAAAAACGGACCGGTTCCAAATTTCTGGAGAGCGCCCACTGATAATGATTTTGGGAACAGGCTGCATGAACGAAGCCGCATATGGCGCGAAGCAGGTAAAAATCGAAAAATCAGAAATGTAAAGGTAATCCGGAGTAACCATAATCTTGGTGAAATAATATTTTATTTCGATCTGGTTAATCCGGCAGATGAAAAAATTGCCAGTTACCAGTCAAATTATAAGGTATTCGGTTCAGGAGATATAATTGTCAGAAATAATTTTGAAATGGCCAGGGAAAATCTGCCTGAAATAGTCCGAATGGGAATGAATCTTATCATGCCCCGCAAATTTGACCAGATGGCCTGGTCAGGCCGGGGGCCGCATGAGAATTACCATGACCGTAAAACCAGCGCCTTTGTGGGTCTTTACGAAGGAAGCGTAAGCGACCAGTATTATCCCTATATACGTCCCCAGGAAAATGGAAATAAGACTGATGTACGCTGGCTGGCCATAAGGGATCAGAGTGGAAATGGATTGTTTTTCCAGGGAATGCCGCTGCTGGAAGTTAGTGCCCATCATAATATAATGGAAGATTTTGAATCTGACGAGCGCACTGATGGCAGGTATGTGGACGGTGTAAGAGTGAAAAACCGGCACACTACTGACGTTAAACCAAGAGATTTGACTTCAGTAAATATTGATTATAAACAGATGGGAGTCGGCGGGGATAACAGCTGGGGCGCATGGACACATGATAAATACCGGCTTACTGAAAAAGAATACAGTTATTCCTTCCGGATAAAAATAATAAACCCGGACGAAAATCCGCAGGAACTGGCAAAAATGAAATTATGGAATTAAAGAATTTAACTTATCTTTTTCTGATGGCAGGTTCATTGGTTGTGCCACTAATATTAAGTTTTGAAAAAAAGGTGCAGTATTATAAAAAACTCAAATACCTTTTGCCTGCAATAATTTTTTCAGGTGCAATCTTTATTATATGGGATATAAGATTTTATGAACTGGGTATATGGAATTTTAATCCCGAATACATAACAGGAATATATTTGCTCAATCTGCCGGTTGAGGAATGGCTGTTCTTTATAGTTATTCCTTACTGCTGTGTTTTTTTGTACGAAGTTCTTAATGTAAGGCTCCCAAAGGTAGAAATGCCAAAAGTATTCTCCGGGATAAGCATTGCACTGCTTATTTTATTCGCCCTGACAGCATTTTTTGCAAGGGAAAAATTATATTCCTTTTTTACCTTTTTTCTTCTGACAATTTATTTTGGATATACTATATTCCGTAAACGGTTTAAAAAACACTATACAAAATTCTATCTTGCTTATTTCATTTCAATCATCCCTTTTCTGCTGGTAAACGGCATCCTGACAGGACTTCCCGTAGTTGAATATAATGATCTGCACAACCTGGGGATACGAATTTTAACCATACCCATTGAAGATTTCGGTTATTTTTTCCTTCTACTGTTAATTAATGTCACCATTTTCGAATACCTGAGGAATAGTTTTTTGCTTAAAATATAAATATTGCTATCATCTAAAGTAATAAACCAGCATGATTATAAAATCATCCGTCAGTATGATTAAAACTTATGCGGATTCCATATTATACATTTGAAAATACATAATTTTAAACACATGAAATTAATTTATACTGTAATAATTTATATATATATTTTTTTAATCCGCTTAGCAGCCTTTTTTAATGAGAAAGCGAAATACTCTGTTAAAGGAAGGAAAAACTGGAGAGACAGCCTGGCAAAAATTATTAATCCGGAAATATCCTATATTTGGTTCCACTGTTCCTCTTTGGGAGAATTTGAACAGGGACGGCCGGTTATCGAGGAAATTAGAAAAAAATACCCCGGATATAATACAATCCTTACATTTTTTTCTCCTTCCGGTTATGAAATACGTAAAAATTATAGCGGAGCAGATATAGTAATGTATATGCCATTTGACACTAAAAAAAATTCTCGGAAATTCATTGAATCCGTAATGCCGGAAAAGGCTTTTTTTATAAAATATGATTTTTGGTATTTTTTTATATCAGAGTTAAAAAAGCACAATATACCAACTTACCTTATCTCCGGAATCTTTCGTGAAAAACACATTTTTTTTCAAAATACTCCATGGGGACGGTGGTTACGTAAAATACTTTTAAATTTTGAACATCTTTTTGTGCAGGATCAGAATTCTGCCGCCCTCCTTGAAAAAAACGGAATCACCAATGTGACTGTCTCGGGAGATACGCGTTTCGACCGTGTAGGGAAAATAGCCCGGAATTCAAAAGATTTTCCTGTTATTGAAAAATTCGCAGAAGGGTTTCCGGTAATAGTGGCAGGAAGTACCTGGAAACCCGATGAAGAATTGCTTTCAGAATTTATTAACAATCACGGCAATATTAAAATTATTTTCGTACCGCATGAAGTTTTTCCTGCCAATATCATAAGACTTCAGCGTATGATAAAACAGCCCTCCCTAAAATTCAGTGAGTCAGGCGAAGAAAACATCAGTAACTATAAAGTGTTGATCATCGATTCTGTCGGAATTCTTTCCTCACTTTACAAATATGGCAGTCTGGCTTATATAGGAGGAGGGTTTGGTGCAGGAATACACAATATACTTGAGGCTGCCACATTCGGGCTACCAGTAATATTCGGCCCGAAATATGAGAAGTTCAAAGAAGCAATTGACCTCAAAAACCTTGGCGGAGCATTTCCCGTCCGGAATTACATTGAACTGGAAGCTTCAGTAAAAAAACTTCTTGATAATAAGGAAGAATTGACAAAGGCTTCAAAAATTTGCACAAATTTTGTAGAGAATAATATGGGCTCTACAAACATTATCATGAAAAAAGTATTTGCCAATTAATTATTTTGTTTGAAACCCCAAATGAAGATTTCTCCTATAAAAACAAATGTATAAAACTAAAATTCTATTGTATGAATTTATGAATTTTTTTATTAACTTTAATAGGAAATGAATATAATAAAAAAGTGATTGTCAAAACAATAACATATGGGAGTTGATAACTTTTTTATTAATTCCTGTAAAAAAGTATTCTGATATCATTGTTTGTGTTTTATATTGCAGTATGCAAAACGAGGGACAGAATTAATAACAGTTATAAAACTTGAATTCTAAATTATAACAGGATACTATGGCGTTAGAAGAAGTAATAATAAAAAATGTAAACCGTAAAAAGATTTATACTCAGGAGGAGGCGGTAACAGCTTCTCTTGAATATTTCAATGGTGATGATTTAGCTGCAAAAGTTTGGGTAAACAAATATGCACTTAAAGATTCTTTCGGTAATATCTTTGAAAAAACCCCGGATGATATGCACCGCAGGCTTGCTAAAGAAATCTCAAGGATTGAAAAAAAATATCCCAATCCTCTTACCGAAAATGAGATCTATAATGTGCTCAAAGGATTCAGGTATATTGTACCACAGGGAGGACCCATGACAGGCATCGGCAATGAATACCAGATTGCTTCCCTCTCTAATTGCTTTGTTGTTGGGAATGAAGGAAATTCAGATTCCTATGGAGGAATAATGAAAATAGACCAGGAACAGGTTCAGCTAATGAAGCGCCGCGGTGGAGTCGGCCATGATTTATCACATATCAGGCCAAAGGGATCTCCCGTTAAAAACTCGGCTCTTACTTCAACAGGTATAGTGCCATTTATGGAAAGATATTCAAATTCAACGAGGGAGGTAGCCCAGGATGGACGGCGAGGTGCGCTGATGTTGTCAGTATCCATAAAACACCCTGATTCGGAAAGTTTTATTGATGCAAAGCTGGAGCAGGGTAAAGTCACCGGCGCTAATATATCGGTAAAAATAGAAGATAATTTTATGAAAGCTGTTGAAAAAGGTGAAACCTATTTACAAACATACCCTATCCATTCAGATAAACCGATATACAAAAAAGAGATAGATGCTAACAAACTATGGGAAAAAATTGTTAAAAACGCCTGGCAATCAGCTGAACCGGGCATATTATTCTGGGATACAATAATAAAGGAATCAGTAGCTGACTGTTATGCAGATTTTGGCTATCGCACCGTTTCAACCAACCCTTGTGGTGAAATACCCTTATGCCCTTATGACAGTTGCCGCCTTATTGCTATTAACCTCTATTCGTATGTTGAAAATCCATTCACACCTGAAGCAAAGTTCAACTTTGAACTTTTTAAAGAACACATACATTATGCACAGCGTATAATGGATGATATAATTGACCTCGAACTGGAAAAAATAGAGGCTATCCTTACAAAGGTAAATTCAGATCCGGAAGAGGAGGAGATCAAATATGTAGAAAAAAAACTTTGGGAGAATATAAAACATAAAGCTCTGGAAGGAAGACGTACCGGCATTGGCATTACCGCAGAAGGTGATATGCTGGCAGCATTGGGATTAAGGTATGGCAGTGATATTGCTACTGATTTTTCTGAAGAGATACACAAAACAATAGCATTAGAAGCCTACCGTTCATCGGTTTATCTTGCAAAAGAAAGGGGTCCCTTCTCTATTTACGATGAAAAAATAGAAAAAAATAATCCTTTTATAAACCGTCTGAAAAACAGTGACCCTAAATTATACGAAGAAATGATAAAATACGGACGGCGCAACATTGCCCTTCTTACTATTGCACCTACCGGAACTACCAGTCTTATGACACAAACAACATCAGGTATTGAACCCGTATTTATGTCTGTATACAAAAGGAGGAGAAAAGTTAATCCCGGCGATAATGATGTCAGCGTTGATTTTATAGATGAGGTAGGTGACCACTGGGAAGAATATAATGTATTTCATCATAAATTTAAAGTATGGATGGAAAAGCAGGGATACGACCTGAATCGGGAATACAGCGAGGAAGAACTTGATGAAATGGTTAAAGAATCACCCTATTTTCAGGCAACTGCAAACGAAATCGACTGGCTGTCAAAAGTAAGAATGCAGGGTAGAATCCAAAAATGGGTAGACCATTCAATAAGTGTTACAATAAATCTGCCTTCAAATATCTCTGAGGAACTTGTAGGCCAACTCTATTTCGAAGCATGGAAAAGCGGCTGTAAAGGAGTTACCGTTTATCGTGAAGGTTCACGCTCGGGAGTATTAATTGCCAATGATACCAATAAGAATAAACAACCAGGGATGTTTACAACTAAAAGACCTGAAAAACTCGAGGCTGATGTAGTCCGTTTCCAGAATAACAAAGAAAAATGGATTGCATTTATAGGCCTTATGGACAATAAACCTTATGAAATTTTCACAGGTCTTTCCGACGATGAAGACGGAATCCTGCTGCCACGATCCATTACGCGCGGATATATTATTAAAAGCTATGATAATGATAAAAATTCCCGTTACGATTTTCAGTATATTAATAAACGCGGGTACAAAACAACTATAGAAGGACTTTCATATAAATTCAATCCCGTATTCTGGAATTATGCCAAATTGATCTCCGGAACCTTAAGGCACGGCATGCCCATTCACAAAGTAGTTGAATTAGTTACAAGCCTGCAACTCGACAATGATACTATTAATTCCTGGAAAGCCGGCGTAGCCAGAGCTCTTAAAAAATATATCCCTAATGGCACTCTCGCCGAAGATGCAGTCTGTGAGGAATGTGGTTCACATGAAGTGGTATATCAGGAAGGATGCCTGACTTGCCTGGAATGCGGTTATTCAAAGTGCGGATAAATCAAAAGATATGCCTTAAAAATCATTTAATTATTATGACTCTTCAATCATTTTCCTATAATCTTCAGCAGAAAGTAAATCATCCAGATCAGAAGCATCACTGACTTTTATTTTTATCATCCACCCCTTTCCATAAGGATCTTTATTAACCAACTCAGGTTCATCGGCAAGATCTTTATTCACTTCTATTACCTCACCACCTGCCGGCATGAAAATATCAGAAACAGTTTTGACAGCCTCTATGGTGCCAAAAACTTCACCTTTATCCAACTCTTCGCCTTCGGTTTCAATCTCCACAAAAACCACATCACCAAGCTCGCCCTGGGCAAAATCTGTTATTCCAACTGTTGCTGTTTCTCCTTCTAAACGAATCCATTCATGATCCTTGGTGTATTTTAATTCATTCGGTATCTTCATAATATTGATTTTTTATATTTCGACCAAATTTAATATATTTTTATCATTTTACTTACTTAAATTAACATCACATATATCTGCGTTGGGGATTTTTTCAATTATATATCTTTAATCTGCTTAAATTAATTAATTTCACAGTTAGATATATGCAAATAAACGGATTTATAGACTTGTAACCAATAAATCCAATCTTATTTTTGCTAAACAAAATAAAAATATGTACTCATTAGTAATACCAACTCTTAAGGATATAGACAGAGCAGCAAAAAATCTGCTGGATCATTTTCCTGAACAACGTGTATTCGCCTTTTACGGGAAAATGGGCGCCGGTAAAACGACCTTTATACAAGCTGTATGCAGACACCTGGGATCCGGCGATAATATCACAAGTCCCTCCTTTGCCCTTATCAATGAATATCAGACATCCTCATCACACTCTGTATATCATATGGATTTTTACAGAATAAAAAATATTGAAGAGGCATTTGACCTGGGTTACGAAGATTATATCTATAGCGGGGAGTATTGCCTTATTGAATGGCCTGAAAAAATAGAGCCTCTTCTGCCCCGGGCATATGTTAAAGTAAAAATTGAAACCGGACAAAATGAAGAACGCAATCTTACGGCTCAGATTTTGTAAATTGCAATGTAGAATGTAACTTATTATAATATTTTCAGAAAAATTCATTTATGACAGCCAACGAAAAATCAAAAGAAAAAATGCCTGTCTCCAAAACTATGCTAATGCCTAAAGAGGAGATGCTGGAAATAAAAAGCAAAGGGCAAAAAATCAAAATCGGCATCCCTTCCGATTTTTCCAAAGTTGAATACCGTGTTCCCCTCACCCCACAGGCGGTCGATCTGCTTACTTCTTACGGCCATGAAATATATATTGAAACAAATGCCGGCAGACAGGCCAGTTACTCTGATGAAGAATACAGAACCGCAGGGGCTGTGGTTGTCGATAAAAAAGAAGAAATATTCCAGTGTGATATTATCTTACGGGTAGCACCATTTGAAAATGATGAAATCGACTTATTACGGGGTAACCAGGCAATTATTTCAAACATGCAAATTCAAGCCCACTGCAAAGAATCAATAAAAAAGCTGATACAAAAAAAAGTAACAACTGTTGCTTTTGAAAATATTGAAAATGAAGATGGCTTTAGTCCTATAACTCACCAAATGAGCCAGATTGCAGGAATAACCTCGATAAGTCTTGTTAGTGAATATTTGAGTAATGCCCATAATGGGAAAGGGGTTCTTTTTGGCGAAGTTACAGGCATTACACCAGCGGAACTGGTGATAATCGGGACAAGCACAGCGGCTGAATATGCGGCACGGGCGGCGCTGGGACTCGGAATACTCATAAAAGTATTTGATACTTCGGTATTTGAATTAAGCCGTTTTGAAGAAAAACTCGGGCAGCGTATCTTTACATCAGTATTTTATCCGAAGGTTCTTAAAAAAGCATTAGTTTCTGCTGATGCAGTTATTGGCGCAATGTCGTTCAATACAACCCCGGGATTCAAGGTTTCGGAAGATCTTGTCAAACAAATGAAAGGAGGGTCTGTAATCATCGACCTGAATGTCAGCCAGGGAGGGTGTTTCGAAACATCGGTGTGCACAGATCTTAACAATCCGACTTATATAAAACATGGCGTAGTCCATTACTGCGTTCCAAACTCCCCTTCAATTGTATCCCGGACAGCATCCATATCACTCAGTAATATCCTGATTCCTGTTCTTCTTGCTATAGGAGAAAACGGAGGAATTGACAACTATATAAAGAATTCGGGAGGATTCCGCAAGGGAGTATATATTTATCACGGAATTTTAACAAACCATCAAATAGGAAAACTATTTAATATTCCCTCAAAAGATATTGATTTGATAATGGCAGTATTTTAATCAATGTTAAATAAACATATTTTTTTACTGATCTCTTCTTACAAGAATAGTCATGGAAATTCCGCCGACCGTAACTTCATCAGAAAAATATTCGCCGAAACCCTCTTCCTTTATATCATCCCCTTTTGCAATGACCTGATAATTTCCAGAAGGAATTTTTACAGATATCTCTTTATTGTTTCCATTAAAAATCAATAAAATATATTCCCATAAATCTCCTGCTGCCGCTCCGTTTATTGCGTAACCTGTCATTGACGGACTATATTCAAGGCAGAAATCAATATGCTGCTGTATCTGAAAAGCCTGTGTCATCCGGAAAGCCGGATGGTTCTTACGCAGCTGTATAAGCTTTTGATAATATTCAAATACATCAAAAAATTCATGCTTTAAATGCCAGTTTATACGATTAACTGAATCGGGAGATTTATAGGAATTCCCGTTACCTCCCTTTGAACGGCAGAACTCCGATCCGGCATGCAAAAAAGGTATCCCCTGGGAAGTAAGAATCAGGGCGCCGGCCAATTTTACCATTTTACGCAGATCTTCATTGTCGCTCTTTGGACAACTCATTTTCAATTTATCCCAGAGAGTATAATTATCATGACACGATACATAATTAACACATTGATCAGGACTCGCTGCCCGGGGATGCCTGGAGGTTTCCACGTAATCATAGACAATCTGCGGATGCTGCACAGTAGCAACAATCCCAAATTTAACGGACTCCTCACGCAGACCCTTTCCACTCAGAAATCCCCGGCTTTTCCTGGTACTGTGATTCCCGATCAGGGCATCGCGAAAATCATCATTAAAAGCAGCTACCCCCGGTAAATGCAATATGTTCTTTTTCACGGCACGATGTTCTTCATCCATCGGACTTTCGCCGGCAGTCCACCCCTCACCATAAAGTATCAATCCAGGAGCTGTTTTGTCAAGTTCCCGGCGAATTGTCCGCATCGTTTCTATATCGTATATGCCCATAAGATCAAACCGGAAACCATCTATATGGTATTCTTCCGCCCAGTATTTCAAAGAATCGATTATATATTTACGAACCATTGCCCGCTCAGTAGCCACTTCCGTACCGCATCCGGAGGCATTGGCAAAAGTACCGTCTCTTTTCTGACGATAAAAATATCCCGGAACAGTTCTGTTAAATGCCGATTTTTTAATAAAATAAGTATGATTATAGACTACATCAAGGATTACCCCTATCCCTGCTGAATGAAGAGACTGTACAAGCTTTTTTAACTCTCTTATCCGCACGACGCCGTCATAGGGATCAGTAGAATAGGATCCTTCAGGGGAATTATAATTCTGTGGATCATACCCCCAGTTGTATTTACTTAAAGGATCTTCTTCATCAACAGTATAAAAATCAAATACCGGAAGAAGATGAACATGAGTAATTCCGAAACTTTTCAAATGTGCCAACCCCGTTTCTTTACCATCAGGGGAACTTGTTCCATCTTCCGTAAATCCCAAAAATTTTCCCTTATTTTTAATTCCTGAATCCGGTGCTATGGAAAAATCCCTCACATGAACCTCATAAATAACAGCATCAACAGGATTTTTCAAAAGAGGCCTTTTATCATTTTCCCAATCCGGGGGATTTGTTTTATCCGGATCATATATCATGCCGCGCATTCCGTTAACGCCAACACATTTTGCATAGATATCAGGGGTTTCGGCAAGCCATCCACCGTCATTTATCCGAAAAGTATAATACTTCCCCTCATAATCACCATTTAAAACAGAAGACCATGTGCCATCGCGACCTGACTGCAGCTGTGTTTTATAAAAAGCACCACCTCCTTTGCCATCCTTAAACAACCTGAATTCTACCATTTTTGCTGTTGGTGCCCATATCCTGACAAATGTCTTTTCCCTGCTCCAGAAAACACCTAAATCATCTCCCCCGTAAAATGGATATGTTGAAAAATCAATATGATTAAATTTCCAGTCTCTCATTAAAAATTAAATAGCGTTTTTCTTAATAAAACTTTACTGCTTCCAAGTTTTTTACCTTTTACCTCGTACAGAGTGATCTTTACTTTGGGTAATCTTTTCAGAGTCCTGTCGTGCGCATAAAAACGGTTTAAATCAATATTCAGTTTATGACTCTGACCCTGCTCAAGAAATAAGGGATAAAAATTATATCTGTGGGTTCCCTTGAGAACAAATTTTCTTTTTAACCATATACTGCTGAAAACCAATAATGGCCTGTCTATATCCAGATCTTTTTTACCTGTATTTGTTACTGTCAATTCTAAAGAATCCGGATAATATAAACGATCCTTTTTGAGGGTTACGGCTATCTTCTTCCCGTTAAATATAAAATCTCTAAAATTACCCTTCCCTTTTGCCGGTCTGATTATTATTAAAAAAGCCAGCAAAAAAGTAATGACTATAACAGTTAGTATCCAGAAAAGTTTGTATCCTTCCGGCCCAATTTCATTATCAGCCATAACAGGAGTTCCAAAAATCATTATAAACAGAATAGATAATAACTGCTTCATATAAAAAATTTTGCTCCAAAAATACAGTATTTTTTGAATTTGGATTGATTACATATTTTCTTTTGGTTACATAGTTATAAATTCCAATAATACAAACAAGGCATTATCTGACAGTTGTTAATTAACTTTCTCCCCCAAATCCGCATCAAATATTTTAAAGTTCATTGCCGCTTCCGGTGAATAACATTTTATAACATATTTTGCAAGGTTAAGGTAAATACATTATCTTTTATGTCATAAAACAGAAAAAATGAAACGAGCATTATTGTAAAATCACACCTGCATGCCATAGCACATCAGTGCGAAGGTATATAAGAGTATGATTAAAACATAAGCGAGTTCCATATGATACCTTTGAAATTATTAATTTTAATCATATGAAACGAGCATGTAAAATATTTACACCCAGGGTGATTATTAAAATATATGCGAGTTCCATACTATACCTTTGAAAATAATTAATTTTAATAGTAT
>CAZIOB010000167.1:0-85828 GCA_964540755.1 uncultured Prolixibacteraceae bacterium
GCCCATTAATCTTATTGATTAAATATTTCGCCTATAAGAGTAACAGAGAAAGAAAAAGGGACAAATATTAACTATGTTATAAAACATACGATCAAATAGCTAATGTTAAAGTGTCCTTATATCCTTATGGGAGTTTGTGAAAAAAAGTTTATAATTTTTCTTCCATTTTACCGCGAAGTAAACGGATAATCCTATATACCTGTTTTTTTGCCGTTTCCGGATTGATCTTAAGAAGATCTCCAATTTCCTTGTATGTAAGTCCGCTATTGAATTTCAGGAAAAGCAGCTCTCTTTTTCTTATATCCAATCCTTTTATTTCCTCTTGAAGTAACTTTAGATGTTCATCTTGCAATTTGCTCTCATGATCCTCTATGCTGAAACAGAGGTCAAATGTTTCTATGAACTCGCCGTGGTACGATATCCGGTTATTATCTTTTAATTTTCTGTAAATATTGTTTTTGAGAGTCTTTAAAAGATAGTATTCGAGTGAGCCGGGATTTCGCAATGGCGGGCTGTATCTGTAAATATCAATAAACATATCCTGGATCGCATCACGAATCAGCTCCCTGTCGGGGGTTATCCTGGAACCATAAGAGAATAACACATCTACAAATTCATTGTAGATTGTCTGAAACGCCTTACGGTCTCCTGATCTGAATTTCCCCCAGATAAAATTCCAATATTCTTTGTCTGTTAGTGGATCCAATAATGTTCGTTTAATAATTAATTTGGCTAATATAAAAAAATAATATTAACTTCTCCATATTTGGAAGTCAGATATGCCTCATTTTCAATACATTCATTAATTAAGCAATTCTCTGGTTTCAACTACTTTAATTTCATATATCAATATACCCCCTGAAAAACCACCTCCCTGATCCCTGCCGGCCTTGTATCCTTTTCATCAATGTATATCCGTATAGTTAATTTACCATCCTCCACTTTTACGACCCTTTCGGTAGTCCATTCAAATTCCCCGGCTCCGAGTGAAGCAGTTAAAGCAGTCACTCCTTCAAATTCAATTCTCTGCCACGACGGCAAAAGCACATCTCCTGCTTCAGCCCTTATGCGGTAAACACCATTTATAACATTTATCTCGTATTCATAATAATTAAACGGATTTTTGCATTCAGCAGGAGTTTCCCGAAACAATACTTTCTTCAGCCTGACATTCCCCTCTTCTCCATTTGTCACTGTCTCCATTTTATCGGCAGCATTCCATCTGCCGGTTTTCCATCCCTTTCCGGAATAACTTTGATAAGCAAGATTATTTTTATTATTACCGTTAAGATGCTTTGGTTTTCCAAAATGAATCCTTCCTTTTGTAAAATTCCTTACATAATTGAATGCTTCGCCAAAATAGAGACTGTAAATCTGTGGAAAACCGTTAACCACATTCTGAAAACAATTTTCAGGAACAGGAATAGTATCTGATTTAACAACTGCAAACTGCAAATGACACCATTCCTCATCGCCCCAGGCAGTTCCTATAAGTTCCCCACCCATAATTTCCTGGCCTTCCTTAACAAGTAAATTATTTTTGTACAGGTGATTATAAATATAATAGATCCCGGGCAGATTCTTGCTTTCCAATAAAACACAGACCTCATTTTCTGACCTGCCGGCCTCTTCATCTGATATCCACGCCACCCGGCTGTCCTCTATTGCAACTAACCAGTGCTTTTCTAATCCACGTGCCCCATGCAGGTCAAATCCAATGCCGGGATAGGAATAATATTCGCCCTCTTCTCTGCTCTTATCTTTGCCTGACCAGGAGAACAAATAACTATTCTCTTCCATACTCCACATGAAACCATCGTTAAAACTGACAGGAAAAAAATACCTGCCGGGATCAGGAAACGGTTTGAAGGAATAACAAAGACATATCAACGCATCTTTTATCAACAGCCCATGAACCGGAGAATCATTGGTTAATTCCTTAACGTTTCTGTTATCAGCAATAAATATCCTTATATTACCGGACTGAAAGGGCAATGAACGGCGGGCAACCTTCATCCACAATGTATCCTTGCCAATCCTTACCTGGTTATAATGGTTCTCTATTTTCATCAACTCTACTTCAACATTATTAAAGGTAATAATGTCCCCCGCATTCATGTTAAAATAAAAGCCGTCCCCCCACTGAAAATCAGGAGGGCTGTCCTGTGCTACAACATTCAGAAAGACAGTGAAACAAAATATTAGTATGGATATCTCTTTTTTCATAATAAACAACAGCCAATTCATGTATCTGTGCCGGGAATAATACGCGAAAAAATAAAAAATATCTCATTTATAAAATTTTTTCCTGACATATAATTAAACCTAAATACAGGCCGGCCGGATTTATAAAACAATAATTTTTACAGATGTACCTGACCAACATACAAATATATCAGTATTCCGTTGTAAACTGACCGGGATGCTTACCCTCTATTCCTTTTTCCCGGAAAAAATCTTTCAATCGCTGAATATCCTTTTCCTGGTCACCGGTTAATTCAAACTTGTCCCAGATAGTCAATTCCTTCCGACCCCAGTCAAAAGTAACAGGATAAACCGGGACATTGGCAGTTCTGGCGATAATGTGAAACCCTGCTTTCCATCTTTTATTGCGTTTACGGGTTCCTTCAGGAGTAATGGCAAGATGTAAATGTTCCCTTTCACTGAACAACCTGATGGCCTGCCTGACAACATTTGCCCCTTTCGACCTGTCTATGGGAATACCTCCCATTTTTTTGAGCAGATAACCCACCGGCCAGAAAAAAAATTCCTTTTTAATAAGTACACTTGCTCTCCCTCCAAGTGATTTATAGTATATCCAGGCTATAACAAAATCCCATGCACTTGTATGGGGCACTCCTGCAAAAATACATTTATTTTCCGCCACAGCTTCACCTATGGATTTCCATCCTGCCAGTTTTAATATCAATCTACATAACTTTTGCATCTCTTTTTCTGATAAATTAAATAACCCGGGTGGCTTGTGCCATCACATCCGTATAGTGCCGGGTCACGCCTGCTCTAACGCACAATAATTTGTTCTTCATCCTGTATGTCATTTTATACCAGACATGACACCAGCCTTTCGTAACAGGCTGATTCCGTCATAAAACTATTTTCACTTCAATTTTATCAGCCCATGCATGTTGTTCTAATAATTTCTTCGCCATAGATGCTGCCTCATCCAGGCTTTCATGACTTCCAAAATCTATTATTATCATTAAAAAATTTTTAGTTCCCATTATTACTGCCGTCCGCTCCGAATCGCTTGTGGGTGAACCGAACGCTCCTGCATTATCACGAAATACCGGCAAATATTCAATATTTAGAGCCCCCCGTCCAATACCCTCGTAGGCTTCATCATTGTTTCCGATGCCAAAGATAACATCGCCGATAATTTTATCCATATCATAACCGCCAATGGAATATCCGGTTGAAATGGAAATCAGATTAAGAAGATCAACCACGTTATTGATTCTGAATATATCTTTCTTCTTTACCACTCTTCGGAGCAAAGCCTCAGATGAAGGCCTGTACCGGGCAGGATCTTTTCCGCAGGCCTTATAGGCCTTTCTTGAAGAAGCGATTTCGGGAAGCTTGCTTATCTGTTCCACCTGCAGGCCGGAACTGATCATCTCAATCTTATCTGTTATTTGTTCCCATAATAATTCATCTTTTTGATTTACCTTAACACCTGCACTGATACATGCTAGTCTTAATAAAGGAACCTTGCTTTTTAATTCTTCCGAAATTAAAACGGATATCATCTTTATTGAACTTTAATAACTATTATTTTGAAAAAAGTTAATTACCTTCGTGATCCGTTAAAAATATTCAAATCTATACAAAATGAAACGAGCATGTTCTTTTTTAATCAAAAAATAAAACAACAGCGTATGATTAAAAATAAATATTCGGGAACCAGGTGCCTTGCCTTCATGATTCAATCAATGCAGGGTCTCGCAGATTCTCAAATTTTAATTAATTAATTTACTACGAGAAATTATAAAATTTTAAATTTATGAAACGAATACTAATATTATCGGCAGTGATCTTATTTTTATCAGTCAATGTCCCTGCACAGGAGTTTGCTATCATTCCAAAACCTGAAAAAATGGAAGCTCATGAAGGCATTTTTACTCTTGATAAAGAATGTGTACTGAAATATGACACATCAAATGAAGAGGTATCGCGTATTGCAGGTTTCTTTAACGGGTACCTTGAAAACTTATACGGATTCAGGGCTGAAGGTAAACCGGAAGGCAAACCCGTTCATTTCAAATTAATAAGTCAGCTGAATACCGGCAAGGAGGGTTATTTTTTAAAAGTCAGCGACAAAGGTATATTTATTACTGCTTCAAAGCCTAACGGACTTTTCTATGGAATGCAGACTCTTAAACAGCTCTTGCCTGTGGAGGCAACAGGCGGGCAATTAAAAGTACCTGCTGTTGACATTAAGGATGAACCCAGGTTCTCATGGCGCGGGAATATGCTGGATGTTGGCAGGCATTTCTTCCCTGTCAGTTTTATTAAAAAATATCTCGATATTCTGGCTACATATAAAATTAATACTTTTCACATGCACCTCACAGATGACCAGGGATGGCGATTAGAGATCAAAAAGTATCCCCTGCTGACTGAAATTTCTCACTGGCGTGAAGAGACAGTTGTCGGGCATGCACGGGAATCGGATGAATACGATGGTATCGGATACGGAGGTTTTTACACACAGGATCAGGCAAGGGAGATAGTACGTTACGCCACGGAACGTTATATTACGGTTGTCCCTGAAATTGAGATGCCGGGGCATGCAACCGCTGCACTTGCAGCCTATCCTCAACTCGGGTGTACAGGCGGACCTTATGAAGTTTCCAAAACCTGGGGCGTTCATAAAGATGTTTTCTGTGCAGGGAAAGAAGAAACCTTTGAATTTTTGCAAAACGTACTGGATGAAGTTTTAGATATTTTCCCTTCAGAATTCATTCACATTGGTGGCGACGAATGCCCGAAAGATGCATGGGAAAAATGTGATGTATGCCAGAACCGTATTAAAAAGGAAGGGCTGAAAGATGAGCATGAACTCCAAAGCTGGTTTATCACCCGGATGGATAAATATCTGTCTTCAAAAGGGCGCAGACTGATCGGCTGGGATGAGATCCTTGAAGGGGGACTTGCGCCGCAGGCAACCGTAATGAGCTGGCGCGGAATAAAAGGAGGCATAGAAGCAGCAAAGCAGCATCATGATGTAATTATGAGTCCTACGACACATATGTATATCGATTATTATCAGTCTGAAGACCATTCTGAAGAACCATTGGCAATTGGCGGCTTTCTCCCGGTAGAAAAAGTTTACAGCTATGAACCAATTCCCGAAGAATTAACCAATGAAGAAGCTAAATATATTTTGGGTGTGCAGACTAACCTGTGGACAGAATACGTTCCAAATACAAAACATGCGGAATATATGTTGCTGCCAAGATTACAGGCACAGGCTGAGGTGGCGTGGACGCCAAAAGAAGATAAGGATACTGAAGGATTTTTAAAACGGCTGGAAAAAGAATATAAACGGCTTGATAAACTGGGTATTAATTACAGAGATCACAGGAAGTAACGGATGTAATTAGAAAAATGCTTATACGAGATCACCGGAAACATGATTAAGAGATCCCTTCGCTTACGCTCGGGATAAACCTGAAAAAAGGCCCTGTATAACTTTAAATACAGGGCCTTTTTTAATACTATAATACGTTAGATAATTTCCACATCAAAAGCTACCGGTCCGCGGTCGCTTTCTTTAATCTCAAATTGCACAGCCTGATCCGTTTTCAGTCCGATCCGGGCATCTTTGATTCCTGTACGATGCACAAATACGTCTTTATCATCTTCAGTATGGATAAATCCATAACCTTTAACAGCATCATACCATTTTACTTTTCCTTGCATAAGAATTGAATTAGTAACGGCCACCTTTGTTACGTGAATCCCGTCGATTACCACCACCTCTTGAGTCATTTGACCTGGGACGGGATTCATTAACCCTGATGTTACGGCCGCTGAGTTCAGCATTGTTAAGTTCTTCGATGGCTTTACCGGCTTCCTGGTCATTGTCCATTTCAACAAAACCAAAACCTTTACTGCGACCGGTTAATTTGTCAGAAATGATCTTGACCGATGCAACTTCGCCATACTCTTCAAAAATTTCTCTCAAATCTTCCTCTACTACATTATAAGGAAGATTTCCAACATAAATGTTCATTTGTAATTATTTAAAATTAATATTACAGGTACTGCCAACAAAACCCACGTATCCCAGGGATTGTTTTATTTCCGGATTTAGATGAATTAAGAATTGAAAAGTTCTGAAACCAAAATAAATCGTGGTGAAAAACAAGGAAGGATAATCGTGAACGGAAGCAGAAAACCTAAAAAAATTCAACAAAAAAAGACCAATTTGCTAATTAACAGACGATCCAAATCCACATAATTAAAATTCATTTTTCACTGACACATCACTATACATGAAATAATCCTTAGTTCATTGCCAGGATCCATCTATTAATTCACAGTGCAAAGTTAAACTAAAATTGGAATAATCAAATATTTTTTTTTAGTTTCAACATTTATACATAATATCCGGGAAATGATCTCACTAAACGTATTGTAAATCACACAGATCGTTTATTACCACGGCGGCCATAAAACAGCCAAACAGAGGTGGAATGAACGAAATTGTTCCTACTATCGTTTTCTTATTTTGACTTTCTTCAGTTCGCACAGACCCTTCTATACTGTTTTCGGTTGAGAATACAACTTTAAAGCCACTTTTAATTCCAAGTCCGGACAACCTTTTTCTCACTATCCGTGCAAGCTTGCATTTATATGATTCCGAAATGTCAGCAATTTTCACCTGTGTAGGATCCGTTTTCCCGCCGGATCCCATTGAACTTACAACTTTCAGGTTTCTTTTAAGACAATGAGCGATAAGAAAAACTTTAGGAGATAAGGTATCTATTGCATCAACAACGTAATCATATTGTCTGCTGTCAAGCAAGTCCCCAGCAATCTCATCGCGAATAAAATCCTTTACAATCTTTAAATTCAGGTCCGGATTTATATCCAACAGACGTTTGGAGAGCACATCCGCTTTATATTGTCCTGTTGTGCTTACCAAAGCAGTAATCTGCCTGTTACGGTTTCCATGCTCAACAAGATCACTGTCGGCTATTGTCATGTTGCCGACACCTGCCCTGCATATCATTTCTGCAGCAAATGCGCCAACCCCTCCTAACCCGACTATCAACACATCTGATTTTTTCAGACAATCCAGCTTCTCTTTTCCCAAAAGGAGTTCAGTACGCTCTAACCAATTCACATAAATTAAAATTAAAAAGTTTAAAAAACTCAATATTTTAAATATCTATTAATTATCAATTAATTAACATTCAAAGCTTTTGAATTTTTTTTTATCCGCTGTTCTGTAACCTTTCAAACCGGGCCAGGGTGAAACTCATCTCTGCAAGCTGACAATTTGTTCATTAACGTTCTCCCTTCATTCATTACTACCGAAACTTACATTCTCAATACGGTTGAAATTATCCCAAACTGCCAGTTTAAGTTCTTCAACAGAAATATTTTTCAACGATGCGGCCTTATTATATACTTCCCTGATATCCCGTTCGCCTTCATCCGTTTCCAGATATATTCTTTCCAGTGGAAGTTGAAGAAATGAATCAATGGCTTTTGCATTATCATTAAATAATATCTTTCCGAAAGAAAAAAATATATTTTTATCTGTCATTTGTCCCGTGATCTCCAAATTACCGCTGTAGGCATGAAAAATCCATGGAACGCCGGGGTGCATTTTTTTATATATCTCAATTACTTCATTATAAGCTTTTACACAGTGAACTATAAGAGGTTTTTTATACTCTTCAGCCATAAATGCCTGAGCTCTGAATATCCGCAATTGTTCCTTAAAATCAGTCTCAGCCCGCTTATCGAGCCCGCACTCACCCACAAAAACTACATGGTCAAACTCTAATGCATCTTCCATCATAACCAGTAATTCATTGTTTTCATGAATTGATTTTATTTCCCACGGGTGTAATCCTACAGAAAAAAAATCCTTTCCTGTAAATGCAGGTATTGCTCCACCCGGTCTGATATTCCTGACGGTGACAGTGTCCCACTGCTCCCGTAATAAATGGGTATGTATATCAATAAAAGGTACAGTATTCACAATGTTCTTTGTTCATTTTTTTCCAAAATTACGATTTATAGTACAGATAGCATAGAAGGACTAACTTATTTCTTCAAGATTATATGGAGTCTCCTGATATACATAGTAATTCAGCCAATTGGAAAATAATAAATTAGCCGCTGAACTCCATAACATCAAAGGAGGCTGTGAAAGATCATCACCCGGATAATAATTTTCAGGTATATTAACAGGTATCTTTTTTGCAAGATCACGTTTGTACTCCCTTTCCAGTGTGTAGCGGGAATATTCCAGATGTCCCGTAATGAACAGTTGTTTTCCGTTTAAAGCCTTCACTATAGCAATCCCTGCCTTTTCAGAACTTGCTATGATCTGCAACTCCTTCACTTTCTCTATATCACTACTTTTTATAGCGGTATAACGGGAATGAGGCATAAAAAAAACATCATCAAATCCCCTGAATATCGGTAAAGGCAGTCCGGAATGTACATGTTGGTAAACACCTGATATCTTACTGTCCATAGTGTACTTTGGAACACCATAGTAGTGGTATAAACCGGCCTGGGCAGCCCAGCATATAAACATTGTGGAATAAACATGGTGTTCTGCCCAGTCAAGTATTTTCCTCATCTCATCCCAGTAGGTGACCTTTTCAAATGGGAGTAACTCTACAGGAGCTCCTGTAATTATCATACCATCATACTTCTTATCCCTGATAACATCAAAATTTTTGTAAAACATTTTCATATGCCCTGATGGGGTATTTTTAGGCACATAACTCCTCATTTTAAGAAAATCTATTTCAATCTGCAGAGGCGAATTGGATAATAACCTTAACAGATCAGTTTCAGTAGTGATCTTAAGTGACATCAGATTAAGTATTATCACTTTTAACGGACGAATATCCTGATGAATGGCACGTGTTTCGTCTATCACAAAAATATTTTCCTTCTCAAGGATCTTTATCGCTGGTAACTTATCTGGAACATTTACTGGCATACCTTTTAGAATATTGGAATATTGGAATATCAGAATGACTTGTTCAGCGCCTGATCAAAATCTGCTATGATATCGTCGATGTGTTCTAATCCTACACTTACCCTCAGCTGAGAGGGATAAACCCCAGCGGCTATCTGTGCTTCGGGCGACAATTGCTGGTGGGTGGTAGATGCAGGGTGGATGATGAGTGTCTTTGCATCACCGATATTAGCAAGGTGACTGACCAGCTTAAGATGACTGACAACCTTGTTAGCTGTCTCCCTGTCGCCTTTTACTGTAAATGACAACACACCGCCGGCACCCTTGGGCAGATATTTTTTTGCATTCTCATACGACTCACTACTTTGCAGTCCGGGATAATTCACACTCTCTACTTTCGGATGATTCTCAAGCCACCCGGCCAGCGCTAAAGTGTTTTCCACATGACGGTCCATTCTCAGTGAAAGGGTTTCAATGCCCTGCAAAAGCAGGAATGAATTAAAGGGACTGACAGACGGGCCAAAATCACGAAGTCCTTCAACCCGCGCTTTGATTATAAAAGCTATATTACCAAAGGGACTGTCAAAATTAAAAGCATCCCAGAACCTGAATCCGTGATAACCGGGAGAGGGATCGGTAACGGCAGGGAACTTTCCATTGCCCCAGTTAAAGTTCCCGGCATCAACAATGACCCCTCCCATGCAGGTTCCGTGTCCCCCGATCCACTTAGTGGCTGATTCCACAACAATATTTGCTCCGTAATCCACCGGCCGGAAAAGGTATCCACACCCCCCAAATGTGTTGTCAACTATAAAAGGAATATCGTATTTCCTTGCCATATCTGCAAATTTTTCAAAATCGGGAATTACAAATCCCGGATTTCCGATAGTTTCCAGATATATCGCTTTCGTCCTTTCATCTATTTTCTTCTCAAATTCTTCAACAGTCAGATTTTTGGCAAAACGGACTTCAAATCCGAGTTTTCTGAAAGATACATTAAACTGGTTGTAGCTTCCTCCATAAAGATATGGTGAGGATACAAAATTATCGCCTCCCTGTAAAATAGTATTAAAGGTAATGAACTGGGAAGCGTGGCCAGATGCCACAGCCAAAGCTCCGGTACCTCCTTCCAGGACTGCAACCCGCTTCTCAAATACGTCGGAAGTGGGATTCATGATCCGGGAATAGATATTCCCGAATTTTTTAAGTGTAAACAGATCGGCTGCATGCTCTGCATCCCTGAAAAGATATGAAGTAGTCTGGTAAATAGGAACTGCCCTTGAAAGAGTTGTTTCATCGGGCTGATGGCCTGCATGGAGCTGCAGGGTTTCAAATTTATAATTCTTTTCCTTCATAATTAATATTTTTTAGTTTACACCTGTTTTTGTTAGTTTTAAGGTTATCTCTGCACACGTTCCCGGTTTCAATTCTACTCCGGGATTCACATGCAATATGGAAATATCATCTGATAAGATTTGTACGTAAAGATAAAAAAAACAGATTTGCCGGTCTCTGGATATTACCTGCCTCCAGCCGGTATTCAATCATCGACTGAAGGCTATCGCATACCCATAGAAGAAAATGACAAAATGAATAATTTGAATATGACTTTGATGGCCAATTCATTCTTTGAGATAATATGAACAGATAAATTCATTTCTGTCAGTTTCATTATAATAAAAACAAATATATGCACATTTTCCCTAACACCAAATTATTCGGAATGCTTGCATATAAAACTTAATAAAATTAATAAAATTAAATTAATTTTGATCTCTGGTAAAAGGAGCATGAAAATAAAATCACCCAGGAGTATGATTAAAACTCATGCGAGTTTCATATGATACCTTTGAAAATAATTAATTTTAATCATATGAATATAAGAGATGAATTTGCTTATGCAAATAAAAATTAAAAGGTTATGGTTTCAGAAGTTCTCAAATTTTCAACTAATTCTTTTATGTATAATTAAAATTTTTAAACCTATGCAAAGATTACTGTTCATCATTTTTCAACTATTATTTACTGCTTATATTGCGTCTTCACAAGAACCTGTCAACGTTGTTGTAATCGGTGCTCACCCGGATGATTGTGATGTAGATGCCGGAGGAACAGCTGTTTTATTTGCCCGGGCAGGACATAATGTAGTTTTTATCTCCCTTACCAACGGGGATGCGGGTCATTTTAATACCGGCGGAGGAGCATTGGCAAAGATCAGGCGTGCTGAAGCAAAAGAGGCAGGTAAGAGACTGGGAGTAAAGTATATTGTTTTGGACAACCATGACGGAGAATTGATGCCCACACTGGAAAACAGGCTCGAAGTGATACGCTTAATAAGAGAATACAGGGCAGATATTGTGATTGGGCCACGCCCGAATGATTACCATCCCGACCACCGCAATACATCAATATTGCTGCAGGATGCCGCATTTATGGTCACTGTTCCCAATGTGGCCTCAGATGTACCTGCACTGAAAAAAAATCCTGTTTTTCTTTACGCGCAGGATCATTTTACAAAACCTTATCCTTTCGAACCTGACATAGCTGTTGATATTACCGATGTATATGATCAGAAGATTTACGGCGTCGCAGCACATAAATCACAATTTTTTGAATGGCTTCCGTGGCTTGGGGGCCGCCTGGATGAAGTACCTGAGACAGAAGAAGGCCGTCTGAAGTACCTCGCATCAATTAGGAAACCAACTATTACAGATGATGTAAGGGAATCGCTCATTAAATGGTACGGACAGGAAAAGGGTAAAGCGGCAGGAATTGCCGAAGCCTTTGAAATATGTGAATACGGAAGAATTCCGTCTGAAGCTGAAATAAAAAAATTATTTCCAATGCTCCGTTAAAATTTGCAGGTTTCATTGACTTCTGTAATAAATTTCAGTAACTTTATATATGAAACGAGCATGATTGTAAAATCACCCGGGAGTATGATTAAAACTCATGCGAGTTTCATATGATACCTTTGAAAATAATTAATTTTAATCATATGAATGCACGGTAAAGTTGTGTAAGGATGTATATTTTTTAATTACTAAAATTTATTACGATGTTAAAAAAATATTACTACCTGGTTTTTACCCCCGAGTCGCTGATTGCATCCCATCTGCCAGCTCATGAGTTCGGAAATTATCTGTCTGTCGGCACAAAAAAACGAATACGCGGACAAAATATATATTTTGAGGTGGATCCCTCCAAAATAAAAGAACTCCCCGATGATTATATAAATAAAAAACTAAAGCCTCATTCGGGTAACGAGCCAAAAAATTCAGTATTTTTTGGTATTTACAGGGTTCTTGAAAAAACTCCCCTGGAGTCGCTGAAAAATCTTTATCTTGCTACTGATGACGGCAAAGTTTTGGAACTTTCACCATCCGAATATAAGCCGGAAAGAGATGATAAGATTCATCTTTATCAGCAGTTCAACCCAATAACTACCCGTGTGGCAAGCACGCTTACACCTCAGGAATTCATTAAATTCCTGACAGAACCGGGGAAACCGGTATCTGCTCCTAAAATATTTTTTGTAGAACTAATGCTCAATGAGTTGGCCACCAATCCGACTGCTCCGTTACATAACCTTCCCTACCCTAATCCGGATCATCTTAGGGACTGCCTGATTAAGCTAAAAGAGACAAAGGGAAAACAGACAAAGACTGTTCTGAGATTCATGCGGGGCGATATTTCATACCGGACTATCAAAACCGGGTTCTTTATTGGTGAAAATGATAATTCATTATATTATCCCTTCCCGACGATAGAAGAACTGGAATCAAAATATTTCAGCTGGTGGCGGTCTGCGCTGGTTCAACATTTATAAGTTTAATTTTTTGTTTTCCTGATCTCCCGTTTTGTCATTTCTTTAGTCCTTATTTCTTCAGGATGCACTACCTCGTATATTTTCGAAGGCAATAATACTCCCTGTTCACCCTCTCCCGTCACAAACTGAGGTATAATAAATCTTAATTCTTTGGAGTTCAGGCTGTGTTGAAATATCAACAGAATTAATTCTTTGGAGGAACTGCTTACCGAACCTATTTGTTGTCCTGCAAATATCTTTTCTCCGACCTTGATATCTTTATTTCCATCTGCCGTGATATTACGATAACATATCAATGTGCCATCAGGCTGAAGAATAGTTATGCTGTTATTCCAGGCATGATACCAGTATTGAGGATCATCGGTACGCATTTCTCCCGCTATTTCTACTATTATGCCATTGCGGGCAGCACATACCGGTTGGCCAGGATTCACATTGAATCCTGTGGCATTCCAGGAATCGGGCTCCCTGCTGCCCCAAAAGCCTTGAATGCTTTTAACAGTGAAAACAGATATTTTAGTTCCCCGCCTGAAAGGTATGAGATAGGGGAAGTTCAGATCGGCAGGGGACAGAGGGTCAGACCGGAAATATTTGATCTGGTAGTTAAAACGGGGCACACCCGCATCCAGATCGCGCTGAAGCATAAAAAGAGTGTTAAATCCTGGTTCTAACATTTTAACATAGGGAAGAGGCTCATTAAAAGATGCATTTTCCAGATCTGCAAAATCTATATTTAAAAACAAAGGAGCAGTGAAATTATTATAAGCTGTGAATTCTACATCACCCACGCTGTTATAATTGGCCTGGACTTCAACAAGCTGGGCAGACAATGCCGGGCAGATAAAAAATATAAAGATGATATTAAACAACTTATTCATAGTCTGTATAAATTTCATTACGGATTATAGTAAAACTTAAAAATCTAAATATTTTTAGCCGGCAATGTAATTATTAATTTCTTTAAGGCATTTCAATCTGATCATATATTTATCAAATTCCTATAACATGTTCATAACGCAACAATTTAATCTGTTTATGAATAGGCCATCATGATTATTATTTATTCCTGTTTAACTTTGTGGAGAAGGAGCAACTTTTAATTTTGAAGGCCGGATAATATTTACAGTATTTGATTTAAAGTCCGTATAAAAAGTTGTAAAGTTAAGTAAGGTTTGAATTTCATTTAAGTAATATTATATCTTTGTAATTCAATATAAATTTGTTATTATGAAGTTAGCACTTATAGGCTATGGCAGAATGGGTAAAGAGATCGAAAAAATTGCACTTTCCCGTGGACATGAAGTAAAACTTATAATAGACATTAACAACCAGGAGGAAATGACTGATGAAAATCTCTCTGAATGTGACGTTGCAATAGAATTTACCATTCCGGAGACGGCTGTAAAAAATTACTATAAATGCTTTGAGGCAGGAATTCCGGTGGTCAGCGGTACAACCGGCTGGCTGTCGCGTAAAGAGGAGGTTCACAAAAAATGCAGGGAAACAAACGGCACATTTTTTTATGGAAGCAACTTCTCTGTTGGTGTAAATCTGTTTTTCGAACTTAATAAGAAACTTGCAGAATTGATGTCTAAACATCCTGAATACAATCCCTCATTAACCGAGGTTCACCATACGCAAAAGCTGGATGCCCCCAGCGGAACAGCTATAAGTCTGGCAGAGGACATAATTACTGTTTTACCGGACAAGAATAAATGGACGGATAAAGAAGCAGCCGGTGAAAATGAATTGCCTGTAAAGTCAAAAAGAACAGGCCAGGTGCCGGGCATCCATACTGTGAAATATGACTCGGATGTTGATTATATTGAAATTACCCATAGCGCAAAAAGCCGCAAAGGATTTGCCCTGGGAGCTGTTTTAGCTGCCGAATATTGCTTAGGAAAAAAAGGCCTACTGAATATGAAGGACATGCTTAAAATTTAAAATTATTAATAATGATAAAGGAAATATTAACCAATAAGTGGTTCAAATTTATCACGGTTGGCGCCCTCTATACTTTATGGGTTATATGGCTTGGCAACTTCTGGTGGATTATCGGACTGGCTGTGATCTTCGATATTTATATTACTCAAAAAGTCCATTGGGCATTCTGGAAGAAAAAAAATCCACCGGGAGGGAAACAGACCAAACTGGTAGAATGGATAGATGCAATAATTTTTGCCGTCATAGCTGCCACTTTTATCCGGATGTTCTTCATTGAAGCCTATACAATACCAACATCTTCCATGGAAAAATCACTACTTGTCGGTGATTACCTTTTTGTCAGTAAGGTTGCTTACGGACCTAAAACGCCCAACACACCTATCTCATTCCCCTTCGTTCATAATACTTTACCTCTTTCTCGAACCAGGAAATCTTATGTGGAATGGATAAAAAAACCTTACAAAAGACTTAAAGGATTTGGAAAGGTCAAAAATAACGACGTAGTAGTCTTTCATTTTCCGGAAGGTGATACAATAGCTCTTAATCTGCAAAATCAAAGTTATTATCAACTGGTAAGGAATTATGGGAGAGAGCGGATATGGAACGATGTCAGAAACTTTGGAGAGGTTATTGCCAGGCCTGTGGATAAACGGGAAAATTATATAAAAAGGTGTATAGGCACCCCGGGAGATGAAATATTAATGACGCAGGGAAAAGTTTATGTTAACGGGGAGCCAATGAAAAATTTTAAGGGCATTCAGCATAATTACGTTGTAAAAACAAATGGGACTCCTATCAATCCCAAGGCTCTGGTCCGCCTGCATATTGCTAAAAGCGACCGGACAGTATTCTCCAGTGAGCGGTATATTTTCCCTCTTACCGAAAAAAATTCTGAAAAAATAAAATCATTTACCAATGTTGTATCCGTTGAAAGCACTATCAGAGAAGCAGGGGACCGTGATCCTAATGTTTTTCCTCACGATGATGGCTTTCAATGGAATGTTGACAACTTTGGCCCGCTGAAAATACCTGAAAAAGGGGAAACAATTAAATTGACACCTGAAAATCTTCCTCTCTACAGAAGGATAATAAGTGTTTATGAAAATAATTCACTGGATACGGATGGCAAAACAATTTACATCAACAGTAAACCGGCTGATAGTTATACGTTTAAAATGGATTATTACTGGATGATGGGGGATAACAGGCATAACTCGGCAGACTCGCGCTTCTGGGGATTTGTACCGGAGGACCATGTGGTTGGGAAGGCCAGCTTTATCTGGCTGTCACTTGATAAGGATGAATCATTTATTAAGAAAATAAGGTTAAGAAGAATGTTTCGGTCGATACACTGAGACAAATGCCGGGTTTTTCGTTAATCAATAGCTATAATTTAATTATTAATATAAACTATATGATATGCATGCGATAATAATAGTTGTTCTTATCCTGGCCATTTTGCTGGTGATATTTACATTGCAAAATTCTTTCGAGGTTTCCATTAATGTATTTTTCTGGGAAATCAATAATGCTCCACTGGTATTAGTGCTTCTGTGTTGTATATTACTGGGTTATCTTATTGCAGCAATCTATTTTTATCCTAATAACTGGAAATTGAAAAGGGATTATAAAAAGGCTGTAAAAACAATCCTCAGACTGGAAAAAAGAACTGATTCCTCTGAACAAACGGAAAAACCGGAAAAAACCGGTCCCGAAGGAATTGAAATGGATAAAGAAGATGAAGACGGGGACAAATCCTTTTTCAGGGAATAATTATGCCTTTTAACCGTCCTGTATTACTTAGCACAGCATATTTTGCCCCGGTTCAGTTTTATACCAAAATAATACTGTTTGAAAAAATATATATTGAAAAATTTGAAAAATATTCAAAACAAACCTATCGTAACCGCTGTGAGATTCTTGGAGCAAACGGACCGGTTACATTGGTAGTCCCTGTTGTCAAAGGAAGAAGCCGCAAAAAAATGATCAAAGATATCAGGATCTCTTATGACACTGACTGGCAGCGCATTCACTGGAGAACTATCTTTTCCGCCTACAACTCTTCCCCATTCTTTGAATATTATGCAGATGATATAAAACCGTTTTTTTTAAGAAAGAAGGAATACCTCATGGAGCTTAATATGTCAATTCATGAAAAGGTGTGTGAACTTTTAGAGATCAACAATAATACTTTCCTGACTGATAACTTTGAAGAAGTACCTGATGATACTGTAAATTTAAGAGAAGCTATCTCCCCTAAAAAACATAAAGCAAAACACGATTCTTATTTTATACCCAGTGAATATACACAGGTGTTTAGTGAAAAATTTCCATTCGTGCCTAACCTCAGCATTATGGATCTGCTGTTTAACAAAGGGCCTGACAGCTATCAGATATTAATCTCATCGGCCGGTGAATGATATTATTTAGTGAGCGTATATTGTTAATTCATGTTTGGAGTCAAATAGTAATACTTAAAAAATGCTTAAAATAGTTTATCTTTCCCCAGTTAAATAGGAAATCATTATTTGATCTCTTCAGTCAGTTTATCCAGAAATTCATGGAGGCCTTCCCTAAGTATGGGCTTAAGCTCTTCTCTCACCCTTTTGTGGTAATTATTTAACCAGACCTTTTCAGCATTGTCGAGCAGACTGATTTCAATAAGTGAAGTGTCAACGGGACATAAGGTAAGAGTTTCAAATCCCAGAAAGCTTCCAAACGGGGTTTCTTCTTCCTCTGTGCAGAGTATCAAATTTTCAATTCTGATCCCATACTTACCTTCACGGTATAATCCGGGTTCATTGGACATGACCATGCCGGGTAAAACAGGTGTATCGTTCAACTCCTGACGTATAGATGCAGGTCCCTCGTGGACATTCAGAAAATGTCCTACACCATGGCCAGTGCCATGGCCATAATTAAGTCCCCGTTCCCATAAGGCTTTCCTTGCAAGAATATCAAGATTGCATCCTCTTGTACTTTTCGGAAATTTAGCAGTGGTAAGAGCTATCATTCCTTTAAGGACCAGAGTAAAATCGATTTTTTGTTGTCCGGTTATATTGCCCAGTGCAACTGTTCGCGTAATATCTGTGGTCCCTCCCTTATAATGTCCACCGGAATCGAACAAAAGAATACCCTCAGCCTTTATTGGTAAGGCATTCTCAGGACTGACAGTCAGGTGGATGATAGCACCATGTTCTTTATATCCTACTATGGGAGCAAAGCTCTCACCAATATAACCTTCCTGTCCTGAGCGGAACTCTCCCAGCTTACATCCGGCCGTGTATTCCGTAATATCACTTTTCCCGGCCTTCTGTTTCAGCCAGTATAAAAACTCTGTCATTGCTACACCATCTTTTTTCATAATGTCACGAAAGCCCGACAGCTCAGTTACATTTTTTTGCGCTTTCAGAAGCGCAATGACAGAAATTCCTTCAATTATATTATTATTAGTGCTCAGTGTATTGTAAACCTCAAAATTAGCTGAAGAGGGATCAATGAAAATATTATTACTATTTAGGGTTCTCAGCCACGGAAAGAACTCACTATAATCTAAAAGCCTTATCTTTTCTTTGTCAATACCGGCTTTAACTTTTGCTGGTACCTTCCTGATGTCAACGAATAATATAAACTCATTTCTGCCAACAACGCCGTATCCTGTAAAAAGAGGATTATAAGAAACATCAGAACCCCTGAGGTTAAACAACCAGGCAACCTCATCCATAGTTGTAACTATTTGCAGATCAGCATTATGTTTTTTAAGCCCTGATATCACAAGTTCCCGTTTATCTTTTCTGGAAAGCCCGGCATAAGCTACCGGAAACTCATAGATCTCATTTCCCGGCATCTCAGGCCTGTCCACCCATATATTATTAAGGAGATCGGGAGTCTCTGTCATAATTACACCTGATCTGACAAGATTTTTATTCAGATTTCTATATGCAGATACAGATAAAGTTGAAGGATCAAAACCTAATTTACTGCCGGGTGACAGTTTCCTTGAGATCCATAATTCCGGTGAAATGGCACCGGGAACACGCAGCCTGAACATCCTGATCCCGCTCCCTTTGAGTTGCTCATAGGCTTGTATGAAGTAACGGGAGTCAGTCCACAACCCAGCCTCTTCGTTTGTTACTACAACCACGCCGTAAGATCCCGTAAAGCCGCTGATAAATTCCCTGGTTTGCCATCGCGCAGTCAGGTACTCACTATTATGAGGGTCAGTTCCTGATATATACCAGGCATCTAAATTCCTTTTTAGTAACTCAAGACGCAAGGCCCTGATCCGTTGACGAACTTCATTCATTTTCTGAAATAATTTTTTATAAAATAAAGCATGGAAGGGGCATTTATCCTGTTATAATCTATCTCCTCTGATGAATAAAAACCATATCCGATAATATCATCCATAGGTTTTAAATTATTAATATCTTCAGGAATAACCCTGAAAGCCATGTCAAGAGTATAAACACTCAATCCTTTATAAATATACTCGTTGGGCGCGGAGCAAATATATTCCATTGATCTTACTTTCAAACCGAGTTCTTCATGCAGTTCACGTTTCACTGCATCTTCAGCAGTTTCCCCCGGATCAACAAAGCCGCCGGGCAGGTCAAGCATGCCATAACCAGGTTCAATGCCCCTCACTGTAAGTAATAATTTTCCATTGTGGCCGGGAATCAAGGCGGCGACTGCAGCGGCTGAGTTTATAAAAAAAACAAAACCGCACTTTAAGCATCTGAAGTAACGGCCGCCTGATATCCTGAATTCATTTGCTCCGCATTTCGGACAATATTTAAATACTCTGGATGGATGTGTCGGTTGCATTCACTCTGTTATATTAATTATTTTCAACCAGTTATTAAAGAGCTCCGGTTAATATAAGCCAGGCTGATTTAATCTTATTTTGATTTTGAACCGACGAAGAAATCCTCTTTTTCTGCAAATAAAACATTGAAAGTGGTAAGCGATCCGTAAATCCTGGTAATATACTGCTGCAGGTTTACTTTCTCCTCATCTGTAAGTATCTTATGACTATTTATATTTTGTTCAAGTACCCTGAGCCTGTCCCTTAACATCACAATTTTATGAAAAAAAGCTTCAACGGGAATTTCCTTTGGCTGAAGCTCAGGATTTGCAGGTTGAAGTATCATTTTCCCTCCCTTCCATTTTTCACCGAGTGTGACTACGGCATTCAATGCCCCATACTGATCAAGAACATATTTTATGACATCTTCCAGTTCAGAAATAGTGATCCCCTGTTTACCGTCTTTTGCTTCAACCTTTTCAATCACGGTTAAATCATTATTCCGTTTGGTAATCTCTATTTTCCCGCCCCGCTCGAAAAAAATTTCATAGGCTGTCAAATTGCTTTTACTGATTATGCCCTCTCCATAACGCGGATGGTCAACGCGGGTCCCTGCCAAAAGTTCTTCCATATAATATTTTTTTAAAGGATAAAAGTAAGAATTTTTTCTCTGATGCAATGAAACTTCCCACAGAAGCTGAAAAAGTATCTCAACTGAAAATCGATTACTTCAAAGCGCATGAGGTTGCTGAGAACAGAACTTTAAGTATCCCTGGCCAACGCTCGTGCTTAATGCCTCACTGCAAGGGAGATTGTGGTTCAGCGGCGAATAATTTATAAGACATCCTGTCAATAAACCCGGGAATAAATTTTGATAAGAATACTGTCAATTTACCTTCAACAAATGTTAATATAAGTTCTGATTTACGTTTTTCAACCGCCTGAAATATTTTTTCCGCACACTTTTCTGCCGACATCATTTTACCTTCATTACGGGGAGTCTCGCCCTGGGTATCACCTCCGGCAGTTAGCGCTGATTTCCTGATATCTGTGGCAGTAAATCCCGGTGCGGCAATCAGGACATGCAGGCCGCTCTTCAGATTTTCCACCCTTATTGTTTTCAGAAATCCCCGAACAGCGAATTTCGAGGCTGAGTACCCTGCCCTGCCTGGCAACCCGATATAACCTCCGATTGATATAATTCCCGCCAGGGATCCTTTTCTTTTAATAAGATGAGGCAGCGCGTATTTTGTACAGAAAACAGTCCCCCAAAAATTGACATTCATAAGACGTTCCATAACCCGGAGATCTGTTTCGCTGAACAGGGCACGCATAGATATTCCTGCATTATTAATCAATACATCTATAGAGCCGAACTTTTCGACAGCCTGTGAAATAAGATTTTTACAATCAGTTTCACTCGTCACATCCGTTTTTACAACAAGGACTTCTACATTTTTAAATTTTTCTTTCAACTCATTCAGGAAATTTTCACGGCGTGCTGCCAATACTAAATTCCAGCCTTCTCCTGCATATTTTTCGGCAAGCGCTTTACCAATTCCCGATGAAGCTCCTGTAATAACAACTACTTTCTTTTGCATTTCCTGATATGTGATTTATATATCTCCATTAAGTCAGGCTTCGAAAGTATATAAAATTTTCCATCAATGAAATACTGAGTATAAAATCTTAAAAATCGTTATTTACAGTCACGACAGTATTATTATTTCCCAGATCAAGTCCTACACACGTATAATTTTCCTTATTTTCCAGAGTTGTAATTTTTTCTTTTATTCTTTCCATTGAATTATAGCAGTATCCTTTACTTGCAGCAAGTTGGGGCTCGGGATAAACAATCACCTCCAGTATATCTTTAAACTCTTCTTTAAAGGAATCCACTATTATGTCATACATTGCACCCCCTCCGACAAGATATAATTTTTGCGACCGGTAAAAATCCTCGTCTGTGAATTTTTTTCTGAGAGCAGGTGAAATTACTTCTGAATAATAGCTCTTCAATGCCTTCTCCCTCAACTTAGTCAAATCGGTATTTTTGCGGTTAATAATCATCCGTCCCCGCTGGAAAGCACGTTCTATTTGCTGTTCTGTAAGCAAATTCAGGTAATGCTTCTTCTGGAGCTCGTTTTCCAAAATGTTTACAGCATACATCAGTCCCTTTGAGCTGCAGGTTGTCCGGTGAATCAGCCCTGTAGGAGAAGAAAAAGCCAGTTCAAATGTTCCATAACCAATACTTGCCACGAAGAAGTTATCCTTTTCTTTTGTTTCACCGTTTCTTATTGCCTTCACACATCCATCTACCTCGGAAATCACATCTACTTCGGGCACTGAAAACCTGACAGTTTCCAACTCCTGGCCCCCAAGGGGCCGGGAATCAAAATTTATCTCATGGGACCCCTTAAAAAAATCAATCGCGCCGTTTTTATATGACTGATAAGAGATAAAAGGAAATCCGGCAGTGACTACCAGTTTAGAGTAATTCCCCTGTGTGGCAACAAGCAGGCCAATAAGACCCAGCAATTGATAATCAAGATCATCTGCTGAGCTGTTCAGAAATTTATGAGGAGAATTCCCCTCTTTCAAAGCCAGTTCACCTATAATGTAATCTCTTTCCTTAAAATTCACAATTTTTATTGCTTCCAGAAAGGTACCGGCTACTTTTTCATATTCCCTGTAATTTTCTTCAAAGACACTGGGGAAAATAAATGATTTTTGCATATTATCTAATTATTTATATGATTAATACTAATTACTTTCAACGGTATCACGTATAACTTGAATATATTTTGATCATACACTTGTATGATTTTCCTATCGTGGTCGTTTTATAATGATTGTATCTGGCTTATCTTGCTTTTTAGCAGTGATATTTCCGGTGATCCCGGTGAAAAAGTATCTTTCGAACTGGTATTTTCACTTTTACGCTCCTCTGATAATGTTTTTTCATTCTCAATCTGACTCTTATCAATATCTTCCTTATTGTCCCCCTGAGGTTTAATCAAATTATCAGCTCCCAACAATGATCTTTTCCTTTCTTTATTGTGAACAGAGCTCTCCTTTCCGGGAAAGATATTGCATGTGCCATTAAAAAAAGCTGATTCTGTAATATTTATAAATCTTGTTCTGACTGATCCTTCAAAGGAGCCGCCCGGAGTTATATAAAAATTATTTTTTGCCTCAAATTCCCCCTCAGCCTTACCTTGAATAGTAATATCCCTGGCCTCCACATCACCTTTTAAATATCCGTTTTCACTGACAACAATCCTGCCTCTGATTCGCATTTTACCGTTAAACATGCCATCAATCCGTATGTCATCGTAAGAAAAAAGCTCTCCTGTCAACTTCATGCCTTTTCCTACAATAGTAAGATTTACCTGACCATTCTTATCATTCATAAAATATTTACTTCTATTATTATTATATTCAAAAAGGTAATAACAGATCAGAAACGGGGGTAAAGTTGCAAAATTTAATATGAAAATATATAGATTAAATATGTACAATTCGTGGACACGATAAAAAAAGCAGTTGCTTTGAGGGCTAAAAAAAAACCAGAGACCGTATCGCAATTTTTTATATTGCCACAGGCCCCTGGAGAAATGACTCAGGCATAAAATCACTCTTCATTGAAAAAATGGTAATATCAACAGATATTATATAGTAAACATTTGTTCCCGGATTCTTCGTGTCACTTTAATGGCAGCCGGGATAAGTTTGCCTGAATGATTTTAATTATTATAACATAGAATCACTGTTCTTTAACCAGCTCAAAATTTTGCTCTTTGGATTCACCAACACCAAGATACAGTTCTTCTTTCTCCTCCTCATATCCCTCCAAAATACAGGTAAGAGAATAATCTCCTGATAATAAACCAACTATGGCATAGTAACCTTTATCGTCAGTAAGGGCAGTTGTAACTGTATCAGTACCTGACAAAAGGGTTAAGGAGGCATCTTTCATGACCGTACCTGTCGTATCAGAAACCACACCAAAAATTTCTCCTGATACCATGGTGGCAACAGCTCTGACCACCGGCTTAAAAATAAATCCAACCACCTTATCATAGCCAAACTTCATATTGCCTCTCAGAACAAAAGAACGGCTGACATCGAAATCAAGCAATAATTCGGCAGTTGATACCCCATCAACCTCCAGCCGGGGATCAATCTTAATTTTCAGTCCGCTTGCATCACCACTGGGGACTTTAAGGTCAAACCATGTACTGTCTTTAAGCATAATTGAGGCATCAACAACATGAAGCCTTATCTCCCTGTAAACTCCGGCAGGTACTTCAGCCTCTGCAATAATACTTGTTTTACCGTTACTGAGTTCAAGTAGATTATATGTCATCTCTTCTTCAAGTTCGATCAAGACCGGTGCAGAATCGTCATCATCATTTTCTGCCTCGCCATTCTTCTCCGTGCCATTTTCCTCCTCATTATCATCATCATTTTCTGTTTCAAGATCCTCTTCTCCGGTATCCTCTTTAAGAAGCTTAATCCAATCAATAGTGATATTTGCTTCAGCTACCATATCAGCCGGGAAAGGAGCATCAGTAAGCCTGATAACAACTCTTCCTGACTTAGGATTCTCATCATTAAAAATTGTTTCATTACAACCAATAATGAATCCAAACAAAATTACAGCTATTATAAGTGGCCATCTTGTCTTCATAATTCCTCCATTTTTAATTTTCAGGTATTATATATTATGTATAAGTATCCTATTTTTATCAATATAACGATATTCCAGTCGCAATGACCTGCATACAATCTGAAGAGCACTTTCCAGATTCCCGGTAGAAAAAGATCCGGTAAAATTTCTTGATATTCCTTTCTGAATCTCAATCCGTACATTAAAAAAAACTTCAAGCTGACCAACTACGTCTGTTAACCGGACATCGGAAAAATTGCCTGTAAACTTTGCAAATTCAGGATAGCTGGAAGGAGTATCCGCTATCTCTTTTTCCACAGCCCTATTGTCTGATGAGAATTTATTCCCCTGATCCAGTATCCAGCTTACATCATTAATTTTTGTTCTGACTTTTCCATGATAACAGTGAACTATAAACTCATCTTCTCTTCCTTCAACAAGAAACCGTGTTCCCAATACTTCAACATTTCCCTTTTTAGTTTTTACCTGGAATTCCGTACCATTAACAACTTCAAAATAAGCTTCTCCGTAAAGCTCGACTTGCCTGTTCCACCTGTATTTCCTGAATTCTATCTTACTGTCATCATGCAAAATAACTCTTGAGTGGTCAGGAAGGCGACAGGTAACTATATCTTCATCTCCTGTCGAAATTACTATAGTCGCTGTAAAAAAATAAAAAGTTATTAACAGTAAAATTAAAGCTGCAGCAGATATTCCTGCTATAACAAGCCTTCTTACATTATAGTTCCTCTGTAAATTTCTATAATCAGTGTCATCGATTTTTCTCATGATATTATCCATGGCCTCTCTCCTGCCCGGGCCGGCCTGCAACTTATAATGGCTAATCAGCCTGTCGGCATAATCCAATGATGATTTCATATTTTTATTAACCCCGGTCATTATTTAGAATAATTTCCTTATTATATGACAACTACATTTATACTATCCAAAAAATGATTATTACCCTACCTCCACATTCAATTATTTATGAATATCTTTTATTCTGACTGCAAATATTACCGGAATAACAGCCAGATGCAATTAATGAATTTTCAAATTCATAAAGAACACAGGAGTAAAACCTAATGCTGAAATATCAGAACGTACAGTGAGAGATCCTGTATCTGACGAAAAGCGGAGATAATTCACATCCACAATATTTTTACGGTCAAGAACATTAAGGAAAGAAACGCCTGCATTGAATAATAAATTACCGGTACGAAAATCTCTGACCAATGCAAAATCAATCTGCGAAAAATAATCTGTCCTCTCAATATTCATTTCCATCTGGTTGTCTGTAAAACGGATGACCGGCAATCCGCCTGCAAAATGCCAGCTGCCGGTCAGATGCCAGTTTTTCCATGTAAACATCTCTGTTATCTTTAGCCGGTGCAATCTGTCATTGTAACCAGGGAACCATTGATCATTCATTATATTTTCAGTCTGCTCCTCTGTTTTAGACAGTGAATAGCTGATCATGTGATTAAAGTAAGAATGTTTTTTCTGAAGAAATATATCAACGCCCCTATATCTTTCATTACTTTCGAGGGGAAAATATTTAATGACAGGATTGTCTCGTGACATCACTTCCCGGGCAAATAAATTCACCTTGCCGGTGATATTTTTCAGATAAGCTTCTATTTCAATATACCATCCGTTATTAATATACTTTGCTCCTAAAATATTATGATGCCCTTTGGCTATGCCCATTCCTTCTTCTCCGGGCAAATACCAGATCCGGTTAAAATGCCCTTCGCTGTCAAAACGTTTTATCCCGTTTAAAAACTGATAATAAATTCCACTTAACAGGTATAATTTAAAATCCTTTTGAGGAATGACCTCAACTCCTCCGCGCGGCTGGAAATATAATCGCTTATCCTTTAAATTATAGTTTGTCCTTACACCCCATCTTAAATTCAACCATTCGCTAAGATCAATTCGCTGTTCTATAAAACCATTTGCCATTTGAAGGGTTGCATTGTCAACAATCGAATCTATGCCTATCTCCTGTAAGGACCGTTGGGCAAAAAAACGGTAACTGTAATTATCAGAAGTAAATCCAATACCTGCACTATTACTGAATATACCAGGATTATATTCAGTTTTCCATCTTACACGATATTCCCCGATACTATTAAATCCGTTATCAATATCATAAGTCAGACGCTCATAAGTCCGCTCTTTCGTCCTGGCAAGTCCTTTACCTTTTCCCACTCCCTGTCCCGGATTCTCAATTATTTCGGTGACCTCCTGCAACTCTCCTGTTTCATCAATAACATCCCTCTCAAAACCTGAAAAACCGGCGGAAAAAGAATGAAACCACCTGCTGTCTGCCTGCCAGTCCATATTTATGCTTATCCCCAAAGTATTTCCATCAACACTTTCATTCCTGTAATAATCTTTTGTGCTTACCAGCTCAAAATCCCTGCTTTGATGATCCGTGCCATATAAGAAATTTATATTTAATTCAAAATTTTCTGATGGATGAAAACTAATTTTAGAATTTATATCCTGATATTTAATAGTAGGGATAATGGTTGACCGAATTTGATCTTCCTGATTGCCGGCTACATCATCTATAAGTCTGTAATAAAGATAATTTTGCCACCTGTCGATGAAAGAACGCCGCCACGCAGCAGTAACAGAAAACTTATTCGTTATAGGTATATTAGTCAGAACATTGTAATTCAATAAATTAGCAGACAGGTCAACATAAGGCCTGTTATTTTTACCCGACTTGCCGATAAGATGGATCAATCCTGCCACGCGATCGCCGAATTCCGCACTAAATCCACCGCGTGAAACAAAAGCCTGACTGACAAATTTGGCATTCAAAACGCTCATATTACCCAGCAAATGACTGGTTTCTAAAACTGGAATACCATCAAAAAGTATCAGGTTGTCTGAAGGTGAGCTCCCTCTGACTGAGAGTCCTGATTCTCCCCCATATATAAAATTAACTCCCGGGATCAATATAAGAGCATTACCAAGATCGTCATCTGAGACACGGGGAAAATTTAAAGATTTAAGCGGATTAAAACCTATGCTTTCAGGCATGGGTGCAGCCTGAAGAATCTGCTTTTCATAACTGATGACCTGAACAGGGTCCATCATTATATCAGATGGCTCAAGCAGAAACAAAATACCGGCTCCTGTTGAAACAGTAGTGTCCAGTCTCTCATAACCCAAATGGCTTATAATGATATTAACAGAATCATCAGGAGGAATTTCAAAACTAAAGAATCCCAGTTCATTTGTCATTGAACCTTTGTCTGTATCCCATACCACATTACAATAAACCAAATCCTCCCCTGTTATTTTATCCTTTACATAGCCGGTAACAATAACTGGTTCAGGTTTCGATGGTTCAGGAGACGGAATATACCCAGATTTTTCACAGGTCAGAACCCAGGTCCCCTCAATAAATTCAGATTCAACAAAATAATTTTCATTTAATAATTCCAGAAAATCTCTGACAGTGGCATTTTTTAATCTGAAATTAACCTCTATTTTACTGAAAGAATCAGAATCGAATGCAAATTTAATACGATATTTATCTGCTATTTGCTCCAGTACCTTATCCAGGGAATTCCCCTCCGCGGAAAATGAAATATTATCCTGTGCAGATAACGAATGTAACCATGATAACAGGAATAATAAGAAAATAGTATGAATAATTCTATAATACAAAGATGAGGGTATTTTTAAAATATTATCAGATACTGCTCTCCAGTCCTTTTCTTAAAATTGACAATGCCCTGCCTATTTGTTTTTCCACAGCTTTAACCGTCACGCCTGTATTTTGTGCTATTTCCCTGTATGTGAGCCTGTCGATACGGTTCATAAGAAAAGCTGCCCTGCACTTATCCGGCATTCCTGATATGATACGCTGCAGCCGCTGGTCAAATTCTTTGAGTTCCATTATAAATTCAGGTGACTCATTTTCAACCTCTTCATCTTCAAAATATGTTGACCGGAATTTAATATTATATTTTCTCTGGCGCTCTGTCTTTAAAAAACTGTTCCGGGCAATTTTAAATAAATAGGGACGAACAGTTTCATCTCTCACCTTAGATCGTTTCTCCCATAATTGCAGAAATACATCCTGAGTTAAATCCCCGGCTAAATCTGTATCTCCTGAAAGATAGATCAGATAGTTACGGATGTATTCGTAATTCTTTTCAAATATCTCCTTAAACCATTCTCTGGCCTCTGATCCCATCATCATAAAGGCATAACAGCTGCTGTTACCCGTTTTTAACTGAAAATTTATAAACTGTAGCTGACTTATAAACCTCTCCTGGTCTTACAAGGGTAGGCGGGAATCCCGGTTGATTGGGACTGTCAGGATAATGCTGTGTCTCCAGACAAAAACCGGTACGTTTGTTATAAGGTTTTCCACTATTGCCGGTTTCACTCCCGTCGAGGAAATTCCCGGTGTATAACTGTATTCCCGGTTCATTAGTATAGACCTCCATAAAACGGCCGCTTTCAGGTTCAAAAACACTTGCTGCAAATGCCATCTCTCCCGGTTCTTTATTTATAACATAATTGAAATCATATCCTAATCCATGAACAATCTGTTCATTATCATCATCTATCCGTTCACCTATAGGATGCGGTTCAGTAAAATCAAGCGCTGTGCCGCGAATATCTTTTATTTCACCCGTAGGTATCATACTATTATCAATGACCGGCGTTGATTTATCCGCATTTATAACCAGAATATGGTCCAGAATATTACCATTACCTTCACCTTTCAGATTGAAATAGGAATGGTTGGTCATATTGATATGCGTAGCCTTGTCAGTAGTAGCCTCGTAATCAATTCTCAACTCATTATTATCTGTCAGGGTATATGTTACCTTAACATTCTTGTTACCCGGAAAACCAAATTCACCGTCAGCACTTTCAAGCGTAAAAATGGTTACATTATCTTTCGTACTGTAATTCCATACCTTGCGATACCAGCTGTCGGGGCCTGAATGAAGGCAGGCTTCGCCGTTATTGACCGGAAGATTGTAAGTTTCTCCGTCTATAACAAATTTTGCATTTGCTATACGGTTAGCATACGGTCCTACCACTGCACCATGACTAGCGCCATATTTCTGATAATCCGCGACAGAATTAAACCCCAGCACAACATCGTCATAATTCCCATTTTTATCCGGCACATAAACTGATACGATTTTCGCTCCGTAATTGGTAAGTGCTACTACCATGCCATTACTGTTCTCCATGGTAATCAAAGTGGTTTGTTTACCGTCAATAGTTTTCTCGAATGATTC
Source organism: uncultured Prolixibacteraceae bacterium (assembly GCA_964540755.1). GTDB lineage: Bacteria > Bacteroidota > Bacteroidia > Bacteroidales > Prolixibacteraceae > JAAYJR01. The sequence continues at coordinate 29,737 of CAZIOB010000167.1, forward strand.
TTTTGAATAAGGCATTTCAATTTCTTTTTTAGTTTCTGAAGTACAAGATATAAAAAAAGCGATCAATAAAAACAGACTGATTTTCTTCATACGTTTATAATTATCTTAATGGTAACAATTTTAACTATACTCCTGAAGCAGGCTTTCCCTGTTAAAAATATTAAAGCCATAAAAATATAAATTCAACAGGAAAACTACTTTAAATTTTTATAAAAGATTTCGCTGAAAGCACTATCCATTTCATTTTCAATAATTCAAACGCAAAAAATAAATACCTGATCAAGATAACTTTTGTCATAAATTACAAAATATTATTATTATATATTTGCCGGTCTGAATTCATTCATCATCAAGAATGAAACGAATTCTTCCCGGCATTATTATTACAGGTAAAATGAAAAAGTCACATTTTAATTTACAAGCCATAAAATCCTTCTGGAAAGATATTAATAAGGCAATAACCGGCACGGAAAGTAAATCTGCATACCTTGCCTTGCCGGCATTTATAATTTTCAGGAGAGGAAAATGTAAATTGAGAGAGGTATATAATTATTCTTAGGGGAAAAAACCAAGGGTAAATATTTTTATTTACTTACCCTTGACCATATTAATTATTTTACCTGTTGAACGATAGCTTTAAAATCCTCAGGATGGTTCATAGCCAGATCAGCCAGCACCTTCCTGTTAATTTCTATATTATTTTTCTTTAAAAGTCCCATAAAACGGGAATATGACAATCCTTCAAGCCGGGCAGCTGCATTTATACGCTGAATCCATAAAGCACGGAAGGTTCTTTTTTTATTTTTTCTGTCACGATATGCATACTGCAATCCTTTTTCATAGGTATTTTTGGCGACAGTCCATACATTTTTACGCGCACCGAAATAACCTTTAGTTTTTTTCAATATTCTTTTTCTCCGGGCACGTGATGCTGCATTGTTTACACTTCTTGGCATACTTTTTAATTTTTGGTCACAGGCGCTCCGTCTCATGACGGATACTTAAAGCACAATAACCTGGTTAAATACTCATTTATCTGTTTCTCTCTGATTTTTTGAGTCAGGTTTATAAAAGAAAGCTGAGAACTCCTGTCTGAATTATAAAATACAAGATCATCAACTGACTTAACAAATGACTCTGATTAAAAGAAATTATTTCATGTTCAGTAAAAGCTTCACATTCTTCTCATTTGTTTTATCGATCGTAGTCCAGTATCCCAGATTACGTTTTCTTTTTTTACTTTTCTTAGTAAGAATGTGACTTTTATAAGCGTGTTTTCTTTTAATTTTACCCGTTCCGGTAAGCTTAAAACGCTTTTTAGCACCGGAATTAGTTTTCATCTTTGGCATAATGCTACTAATTATTAATTGTTATCAAAGAACTATATTATTTTTTCTTTGGTGAAATTATCATTGTCATTCTTTTTCCTTCAAGTCTTGGCATCTGTTCAACAGTTCCCAGATCTTCAAGTTCCGTGGCAAGCTTAAGCAGAAGTATTTCACCCTGCTCCTTAAACAATATTGATCGTCCTTTAAAGAATACATACGCTTTAACCTTTGCTCCGTCTTTTAAAAATTTTTCGGCATGTCTCTTTTTAAACTCAAAATCATGCTCATCAGTTTGCGGACCGAAACGAATTTCTTTTACAACAATTTTAAATGCCTTGGCCTTCATCTCTTTTTGTTTCTTCTTTTGCTGGTAAAGAAACTTGGAATAATCAATTATTTTGCAGACCGGGGGATTCGCGTTCGGCGAGATCTCCACAAGGTCCAGTTCCATTTGATCGGCCATTCTCAAAGCTTCCCGCAACGGAAAAATGCCGGGGTTTTCAACATTATCCCCTACAACTCTCACTTCAGGAGCATGAATAAATCTGTTAATTCTGTGTTGCGGTCCGCGATCCTTTTTTCTATAAGGATACCTGCCACCACCTTTTTTCTTTATAGCTATACTTAAATCCTCCTATTATTTAGTTAGTTATACAATAGACAGTTGATCTTCAACCTCATTCTTTAAAAATCCGGTAAATGAACTGACTTTCATTACCCCTTTGTCTCCTTCCCCCTGCCGACGCACAGAAACGCTTTCAGTCTCAACCTCTTTTTCCCCTACAATCAGCAAATAAGGTATCCTTTTCAGCTCATTATCTCGTATCTTTCTACCTATCTTCTCATTACGATCATCAACAATGCTGCGAATATCGGAAATATTTAGAATATTTGAAACTTTTTGTGCATAATCATTATACTTTTCACTAATTGGTAAAATTACCACCTGCTCAGGAGCAAGCCATAGCGGAAATTTCCCGGCAGTATGTTCAATTAGCACAGCCACAAAGCGTTCCATTGATCCGAAAGGAGCTCTGTGTATCATTACCGGCCGGTGTTTGTTATCATCAGCTCCTGTATATTCAAGATTAAACCGGTCAGGCAGGTTATAATCAACCTGAATTGTTCCCAACTGCCAGCTTCGTCCCAACGCATCTTTAATCATAAAATCAAGCTTAGGGCCATAAAATGCTGCCTCCCCGACTTTAGTAACGGTTTTAAGTCCCTTTTCCCCACATGCTTCAATTATTGCCTTTTCTGCCTTATTCCAGTTTTCCACTTTTCCTATATATTTTTCAGGATTATCAGGATCACGAAGGGATATCTGGGCTATATAATCATTAAAGCTCAGGGCTTTAAATATAATAAAAATAATATCGATTACCTTTTTAAATTCGTCTTTCAACTGATCGGGACGGCAGAAAATATGAGCATCATCCTGTGTGAAACCCCGTACCCGGGTCAGGCCGTGCAGTTCTCCGCTTTGTTCATATCTGTAAACAGTACCAAATTCAGCCATCCTTATGGGTAAGTCCTTATATGAGCGAGGCTTTGACATGTATATCTCGCAGTGATGCGGACAATTCATCGGCTTTAGCATATATTCCTCTCCTTCCTCCGGCGTTTTAATAGTCCTGAAAGAATCTTTTCCGTATTTCTCATAATGACCGGAAGTCTTGTATAACCTAACATCTCCGATATGAGGAGTAATAACCTGATCATAACCATATTTCTGCTGAACTTTGGTTAAGAAGTCCTCTAACTGCTTTCTCAATCTGGCCCCTCTTGGCAGCCATAAAGGCAGTCCTACACCTACAGCTTCTGAGAAAGTGAATAACTCCATCTCCCTGCCTATTTTCCTGTGGTCACGCTTCTTAGCCTCCTCAAGCATCAGAAGATATTCATCCAGCATCTTTTTCTTTGGAAAAGTTACTCCATAAATACGGGTCAACATTTTGTTTTTTTCATCTCCCCGCCAATAGGCGCCTGCAACAGAAGTTAGTTTTACTGCTTTGATATATCCGGTATCCGGGAGATGAGGCCCGCGGCAGAGATCGATGAAATTACCCTGCTCATACAGACTGATTGTTCCATCCTCAAGCTCATTTATCAGTTCAAGCTTGAGATCATCACCTTTCCCTGCAAAAAACCTGACAGCATCCTTCTTACTTGTTTCTTTACGCACTATATCATTCTTTTGTCTGGCAAGTTCAACCATTTTATTCTCTATTTTGGGCAGGTCTTTTTCAGTTAACTGCTGTCCGTCAGGCAGGTCAATATCATAATAAAAACCTGTTTCAATGGAAGGGCCTATACCAAATTTTGTTCCCGGATAAAAAAACTCTATAGCCTCTGCCATCAGGTGGGCTGACGAATGCCAGAATGCTTTTCTTCCCTCAGCATCATCCCAGGTATGCAACTTAATAGTTGAATCTTTTGTTATTTTCCTGGTCAGGTCCCATATCTCTCCATCTACAGAGACCGATAAAACTTCCCTCGATAACCGGTCCGATATCGACCCGGCTATCTCAAGTCCGCTTACCGGTTCGGAAAATTCTTTAACACTATTGTCAGCCAGAGTAATTTTTATCATATTTAATTCACTTTTATAGAATTTGCAAAGATAATGATTCATCCGTTAAATCCATATGCATAATACTTACTTCAACATACTTTAAAATAATTTATTATAATTCCTTTTCCCTCTTAAACAACAATTTTTACTTTTGTGTTTTACAAAATTTAAAAAAATGAGAAAACCGGCATTATTCATTTCTTTATTTGTTCTGTCTCTGACACTCAGTGCACAGACAGACGATCATATCACTCTTGAAGATATATTTATCAAAGAAACCTTCAGGACGGAATCCGCACCCTCGTTACAAACCATGAAAGACGGCATGCACTATACATCCCTCGAGAACGGCATCAAAATAGTTAAAACAAGTTATGAGACAGGAGAGGTGGCAGATGTAATATTCGATATAACAAAAATAGAAGATGCTCCTATAGCATTTTTTACAGATTACAGATTCAGCGATGATGAAACAAAAATACTACTTATATCAAATGTTAAAAAGATCTACCGCTATTCCTTTTCAGCCAGTTATTATGTCTGGAATTTGATAACCGGAGAGCTTTCCCCGTTATCAGAAAAAGGCGACCAGCAACTGGCTGCTTTTTCTCCTGACGGAAATTATGTGGCCTTTGTGCGACAAAATAACCTTTTTATAAAAAACCTCAAATTCGGAAGTGAAAGCCAGATTACATGGGACGGAAAGAAAAACAATGTGATCAACGGAGCCCCCGACTGGGTATATGAAGAAGAATTTGGATTTAACAAGGCCTTCTGGTGGTCTCCGGACAGTAAATTTATAGCCTACATACGTTTTGATGAATCTGAAGTTCCCGATTATACATTAAAAATGTACGCTGGCGAAAATCCGGCGCTCGAAGAAAATATGCCTTACCCGGCTCTTGAGACTTATAAATATCCAAAGGCCGGAGAAAAAAATTCAACTGTATCGGTAAAAACTTATGAGCTCTATTCAAAAGTTACAATCGACGTTAATACAGGAGAAGATAATGATATATATGTGCCACGGTTAAAATGGACGCCGGATTCGGAAAACCTTGTAGTAATGCGCATGAACAGGAGGCAGAACCAGGTTGATGTACTGTATGCCAATCCTTTCACAGGGGATTCCCGTCCCATACTCACCGAAAAAAATGACAGGTACATTGATGAGAGCTTTTTCGACAGCTTTGTTTATCTGGAGGATGGCAGGATAGTCCTGACAAGTGAGAGAGACGGCTGGTCTCATCTTTATCTGTACGACGGCATGGGCTTTCTGCAAACCCAGCTTACCAGGGGACAATTTGACGTCACTGATTTCTATGGTTATGACCCTGAAGAAGAATTATTCTATTACCAGGCCGTCGGCGAGACTCCCCTTCTTCGCAAAGTCAGCTACACCAGTATAGACAAAAAAGAACAGGGACAATTATCAACTTTGAATGGTAATAATCATGCTGAGTTCAGTAAAAATTTCAAATATTATATAAACCATTACAGCAACAGTGCCACTCCCCCGCTTATTACGGTATATAAAACAAAAAAGAATCAGCGTTTAAGAGTTCTTCAGGATAACACTCTCCTGAAGAATAAACTGGAAAATTTCAAAATTCCCAAAAAAGAATTTTTCAAATTCACAACATCAGACGGCGTCATACTCTACGGATATATGATAAAACCTGTTGAATTCAATGAATCAGGCAGGTATCCTGTTTTGATAAGCCAGTACAGCGGGCCTGCTTCTCAAAAAGTAAAAGATTCTTTTGGCGGACCAGGCTGGGAGCATTTTCTGGCAGACCGCGGATTCCTGGTAGTCAGCGTTGATCCGCGGGGGACAGCCGCAAGGGGTGAAGATTTCAGGAAAATAACATATATGCAGCTCGGTAAATTTGAATCAGCTGACATGGTTGAAACAGCAAAATATCTTGGAACGCTTCCTTACGTCGATAAGAATAATATAGGAATTTTTGGCTGGAGCTATGGAGGATTCACCACCTGCCTCTCCATGGAAAAAGGCGGCAGCCTGTTTAAAGCAGGTATTGCAGTCGCACCGGTAACTGACTGGCGTTTTTATGATACTATCTATACTGAACGATACATGCAGAAACCAAATGAGAATCCCGAAGGTTACCGCAAAAATTCACCTCTTTATCATGCCGGCGATATCAAGGGAAGAATTATGATAATCCATGGATCGGCGGATGATAATGTACATCCTCAAAATACCTATGAGTTCGCGGAAAGGCTTGTTCAAAAAGGGATACAGTTTGATATGGCTGTCTATACCAACCGTAACCACGGGATAAACGGAGGGAATACTACCATGCATCTATATACCAGGATGACAAATTTTCTGGAAGAACAACTGCAATAATCCGTATCTGCTTACTATCCTGCAGATAAAACAATATCAATGACTGGGCGTGATGTCTTGTTTTGCTTCTGGCTATTATCTTTTGCATGTCATTTTTTTAAGCATGCCCCTTACTTCCATAAAATTTTCCACTTTATAACCGGCTGTTGTATTTGACATGCCAACCTTAATAGTATATGCCTCCTCGGGAAGCTCGGCAAACAGAAATTCATCAGTCCAGTCATCGCCTATAGCAATTATTTTATCGACCGGAAGTGTTTGTAATAAATGCCTTGCTGCACGTCCTTTATTAATCCCTCTGTTTTTGATTTCAATGACTTTATTTCCTTCTAAAATTTCCAGGTTAAGATTGGAGACAAGACTTGTAAGTTCATCCTTTAGCTCTATTGCACGGTTAAATCCAAGTTCAGGATCTGATTTTCGATAGTGCCAGACAAGGCTGTAATTTTTCTCTTCAATGAACGATCCCGGAGTACGGTCAACATAAAACTCAAGTGATGATCGGATACTATCCTTCCATTTTGCATCAAGCGGCTCAAGCATATGCCATTGCTCACCGGGCATCCTGTACCATACACCATGCTCCACGATCAGAATATATTGCTTGTCGCCAAACCACTTTTCAAAAGTATCCCTGTCGCGGCCGCTGATAAGAACAACATGATTCTTTGGATTCACAGCAAGATCATCAAGTAATTCATACAGATCCATATCAGGTCTGGCATGGTCAGGATTATCCTCAAAACCTGTAAGTGTACCGTCATAATCTAAAAAGAAAACGCACTGATCACAACTGCAAACATCTTTAATGATCTTATCCTGAGTTTTACTTGTAAGCTTCATGCCCAGATACTTTTGCTCGTTACGGCGTACTTTTTCCAGACTGTTTAAAAATTCCATGCCCCATTTTTCGATATTATATCTTTTCAGTCTTTTTTGCAGATAACTATTGCGCTCAATTTGTTCCTGCAGAGGCATTTCAATTGCCGTTTTTATGGCTTCTGCAATTTGTTTCCTGTCATTGGGATTTATTATCAACGCTTCACTCATCTCCTTCGAAGCACCCGCCATTTCACTTAATATAAGCACCCCATGTCCGTCGGTCTTGCATGCAATATACTCTTTGGCAACCAGATTCATGCCATCACGAATAGGGGTAATCAGGGCTATTTCACAATAATTATACAGATCAACAAGATTTTCAAAAGGCATTGAGCGATAAAAATACCAGATGGGCATACGATTAATATATGAGAATTTCCCATTGATCCTCCCCACAGTTTCATCCACTTCGCTTTTCATCTGCTGGTATTGCTCCACTCCAATCCTTGAAGGTACCGCCAGGAGCACAAGGGTAACCTTTTCACGATACTCCGGGTAATTCTCCAGAAAATACTCGTATGCCTCCAGACGGTTAATCAGTCCTTTTGTATAATCGAGACGGTCAATCGAAAGAATAAATTTAGTATCAGGATATAACAAATAGTAACGCTCCAGTTCCTGCCTGATCTCCGATTTATGGCGAACTGAGCGTGTCTGGGACTCAAGGGCTGCATTATGGAATTTATCATAGTCAATACCCATGGGAAAATTATCTACCTTAACTATCCTTTTAGGAAGGTGTATCTCGTTAATATTAATATCGTACCCCATCAACCTCCTGACAGAACTCATAAAATGCCTTTCATAATCGAAAGTATGAAATCCGAGCAGATCTGCGCCAAGCATACCGTTGATTATTTCATTCCTCCACGGCAGGATGCTAAATAGTTCATATGAAGGGAAAGGTATATGAAGGAAGAAGCCTATGGTTACTTTGGGGAATCGCTCCTTAATTAACTGTGGCAATAAAAGAAGGTGATAATCATGGATCCATATATAATCAACTCCTTTAATATTATCAGCGATAACATCGGCAAATTTTCTGTTAACCAGCTTATAAGCCTCCCACTGTTCCTCTTCGTAAACAACAAACTGATTGAAATAATGGAAAAGCGGCCATAATGTTTTATTACTAAATCCTTCATAATAAAGTTCCACCTCATCACTGGTAAGGTTCACATCAATACATCCTTCAGCTTCCAATGCCTCATTGACAATATTTACCTGATCTTTTGTAAGTTGATTTTTATCCACTCCCGACCATCCTATCCACTGACTGTTAAAAAATTTACTTACAGATTTCATTCCGGTGGCAAGTCCGCCTACACTAGGCTGAATATCAATGTCATTATGCGTGACATCTATCTGCAAAGGGAGTCTGTTTGATATTATTAAAAATCGATTCATAGTTTTTATATTTGTCCCTTTGAAATAATTATACGGAAAATATATCAATTCACAAAATTAATTTGATAAACATTGCTTTAATGACAAATCTTAATTACGGAATAATCGGAAACAGCACAAGTGCCGGATTAATATCTGAAAGAGGAGCTATTGAGTGGCTGTGTCTTCCAGTTTTTGATTCACCCTCTGTTTTTGCCAAAATACTGGACAGGGATAAAGGGGGAAGTTTTGAATTTATCACAGATGATAGTTATAAACACTCCCAGGGTTATTTATCTAAAACAAATATCCTGGTTACCACATATTCAAATGGTAATGACAGCTTTGAAATAATTGATTTTATGCCGCGGTACCATTACCATAACCAAAATGAACATATCTATTCACCCCCTGATATAATCAGATATATCAAACTTAAATCCGGCAAACCCCGTTTTAAGATACATTATGATCCTAAACTGGAATATGCGGAAAAAAAAACAATTACCGAGATACGTGAAGAATATATTAAAAGCTATACAAAACTTGGAGCTTATGATTCTCTTTATCTCTATACTAATTTAGAAAAAGAAAAAGTATTAAATAATGAAGAGGTAGTTTTGGAAGGTGATCTCTTTTTTCTGATCAGCTATCATCAAAAATTATTAAAACAATCTCTTGAAAGATCAGACCTTAAACTTCAGCGTACAAAAGTTTACTGGCTTAACTGGTCTGAAGAGACCCATAAATTCAGCAATTACAATAAGGAAATCTTAAGAAGTGCACTTGTCCTTAAACTCTTAAGCTATGATAAAACCGGGGCAGTGCTTGCCGCTGTCACTACATCCCTGCCCGAAACTATCGGAGAAATGAGAAACTGGGACTACAGATTCTGCTGGTTACGGGATGCTTCAATGGTTATAAATATTATGACCCGGATTGGACATTGGAAAAGCGCCGAAAGCTTCCTTAACTTTATAATCGACATAGTATCCGATAAAGATGAAAAAATACAGATAATGTACGGGATAAACCGGGAAAGGAATCTGCGCGAACGGATACTTACACATTTTTCCGGATACGAAAACAGCAAACCAGTACGGATCGGTAATGCTGCATATAAACAAAAACAGCATGATATATATGGTATTCTTATGGATGTGATATATCAGCAATTCTGTCTTTTCGAAGTAACCCTGCAGCATAGTGAAGAGCTTTGGACTATAACCCGGAGCATTGTGAGAATTGTAAAAAATAACTGGAAAAAACCGGACCGGGGTATTTGGGAAATACGACATACCCAGCAGCACTTTACATTTTCCAAACTTTTATGCTGGGTGGCGATTGACCGGGCCATTAAGGTAGCAAGAATAATTAAACAACATGAATATATTCATAAGTGGAGTAAGCTGAGAGAAAAAATAAAAAATGACATCCTGACTAACGGCTGGAATGAAGAGATTCAGTCCTTTACCCAGGTTTATGGCTCAAAGGAACTGGATGCAACTGTTTTACTAATGGAATCATTTGGATTTACTGATTCATCGGACCCGCGCTTTATCAATACAGTACTTGCAGCCCAAAAAGAGCTTAGTCGCGAGGGACTGATGTATCGGTATAAAACAAGGGATGATTTTGGTATTCCCGCTTCTTCCTTTACAATATGCACATTCTGGCTGATTCAGGCTCTTTTTAAAATCGGGAGGGAAGAAGAGGCCCGCAAACTGTTTGACCAGGTCTTATCATACAGTAATCACCTGGGAATTTTCAGTGAAGATATTGATTTTAAAACAAAAAGGCTTCTGGGAAATTTTCCTCAGGCTTATTCGCACCTGGCCATGATTGAGACCGCTATGCTTTTTTCAAGGGACATAGAACCGAGATGATTGATGATTGATGATTTTAACATATTAATAACTTTTATGGCCTAAGCACCCGGAAACAAATGCTGAAAATTATATTAAAGCGTTCCGGGGTAACCGGAGCGTCATAAAATACATACCCAAATTTTATTACCTTTATACAAACTTAAAAATATATGTCTATGTCAAAAATCAGCCGTTATGAGGCGCTGAATTATCATGAAAAAGAGCGTCCGGGAAAAATTGAAGTAATGCCGACAAAACCATATAATACACAGAATGATTTATCATTGGCATACACCCCCGGAGTAGCCCAGCCTTGTCTGGAGATAAAAAAAAATCCTGATAATGTTTACAGATATACCGCTAAGGAGAACCTGGTGGCAGTAATAACAAACGGAACAGCCGTCCTGGGCCTCGGGGATATAGGGCCTGAAGCGGGGAAACCTGTCATGGAAGGGAAAGGCCTGCTTTTTAAGATATTCTCTGACATAGATGTTTTTGATATTGAGATCGATCAAAAAGACCCTGAAAAATTTATTGAAACAGTAAAGGCTATTGCTCCCGGCTTCGGAGGGATCAACCTGGAGGATATTAAAGCGCCTGAATGTTTTCAAATAGAGGAAACCCTGAAAAAAGAACTTAAAATACCCGTTTTTCACGATGACCAGCATGGAACAGCCATCATATCGGCAGCAGGATTATTAAATGCCCTGGAACTGAACAAAAAAAATATTGCGGAGATAACAGTTGTCATCAGCGGAGCAGGCGCCGCTGCCGTCTCCTGTGCACGTCTTTATATCAGAATGGGCGTTAACCCTGAAAATATAATAATGTGTGACAGCAAAGGGGTACTGAACGAATCGCGTAATGATCTGAATAATATCAAAAAACAGTTTGTGGCCAGAAAGAAACTCAATACTTTGGCAGAGGCTCTTAAAGGTTCAGATGTATTCCTCGGGCTCTCAGTCGGAGGCATCGTATCAAAAAAAATGATCCGGTCCATGGCTAAAGATCCGATAGTTTTTGCCCTTGCAAATCCCGATCCTGAAATATCATATGAAGAGGCTCTGGAAGCCCGTAATGATGTTATAATGGCTACCGGGAGAAGTGATTATCCAAACCAGATCAATAATGTGCTTGGATTCCCGTTTATCTTCCGGGGTGCACTTGATGTACATGCAACAGATATTAACGAAGAGATGAAAATAGCTGCTGCTGAGGCTTTGGCTGATCTTGCAAAGGAGGATATCCCTGAAATGGTTTTGCGTTCCTATAATGAAAAAAGTATCGCCTTCGGAAAAAATTATCTCATACCGAAACCTCTTGATCCGAGACTTATTATTAAAGTTTCAGGTGCTGTGGCCCGGGCAGCAATGGAAACGGGAGTCGCACAAAAGCCGGTAACTGACTGGAGGGCTTATGAAGAGGAGCTAAAAAACCGTCTTGGTGTAAAGAATTACAGAAAACTGGCGCTTTGGTAGTCCCGGTACCGGCATTCATTGACAAATAATTATAAATTTCTAATTAACATGAACATTGATAAATATCCTTCAAGATTACTGGAAAATGCCGTGAATGAATTCTCCAAACTACCGGGTATCGGCAGAAAGAGCGCCCTGAGAATGGTGCTTTATCTTTTACGCCAGGATAAACAGGAGGTTCTGGCATTTGCTCAGAGTCTGATTACCCTTAAAGAGGAAGTAAAGCGCTGTAAAATTTGTCATAACATTTCAGACAGTGAAATTTGCAAGATATGTTCATCTAAGGGAAGAGACAGGTCAATAATATGTGTTGTTGAAAATATCCGCGATGTAATGCTTTTTGAAAATACTAACCAGTTCAACGGGCTGTATCATGTGCTGGGCGGAGTTATCTCGCCAATCGACGGGGTTGCTCCCGATGACCTTGAAATAGATTCACTCATCGAAAGATCTGAAAATCCGGAAATAAATGAAATAATTCTTGCCCTGCCAACAACTATGGAAGGTGATACAACTAATTTCTATATTTACAGAAAACTGAAAGATAAACCGGTAAAGGTTACAACTTTGTCACGCGGAATCGCTGTAGGCGACGACCTGGAATACACAGATGAAGTTACCCTTGGCCGTTCACTTATAAACAGGGTGCCGTACGATAATTCAACGGGAAGATAAATGTTCCGTTATGCATAATTTGCTTAAGAAAAGAGCTTTTTTTTAAATTAAAAAATTTATAACGGAAGATAATTTTTCTGATAAGAAACCCGAAAAAATAAGAATCCGGGAAATCTGATCAAAAAGTCTCTTAAAAATATCAGAACAGATGAATTTTTCCGTTTTCCGGAGTAATAACTAAATTTGAACCTTAATAAATATTAGCCTGTTCAAATAATGAAAATTTCAGTAATTATTGTAAACTACAATGTCAAACATTTTTTGGAGCAGTGTCTCCATTCAGTGATCAGGGCTTCAAAAAATATGAAGGTTGAAATTTTTGTAGTAGATAATAATTCGGTCGATGGTTCAATACAGCTTATCCGTGAAAAATTTCCGGAAATTAATCTGATAGAAAATAAAAAAAATGTTGGTTTTTCCAAGGCTAACAACCAGGCAATAAAAAAAGCAAAAGGTAAATATATTCTGCTTCTGAATCCGGATACAGTTGTTGAAGAGGATACCTTTATTAAAGTAACGGATTTCATGGATAAACATCCGGAAGCCGGCGGACTAGGAGTAAAAATGATAGATGGGAAAGGAAATTTTCTCCCTGAATCAAAACGCGGGCTCCCAACTCCCTGGGTGGCTTTCAGTAAAATGTTCGGACTTTCAAAACTTTTCCCGAAATCCCGCAAATTTGACAGATATCATCTTTCATACCTTGATGAAAATAAAATACATGCTGTTGATGTACTTGCAGGAGCTTTTATGCTGATCAGGAGTGAAGTTTTCAATAAAACAGGACTGCTTGACGAAACTTTCTTCATGTACGGTGAAGACATAGACATGTCGTACAGAATTACACAACATGGATATGTAAACTATTATTTCCCGGAAACAACTATTATTCACTATAAAGGAGAAAGCACTAAAAAGGGTTCTCTTAATTATGTGAAGTTTTTTTATAAAGCAATGATAATATTTGCCCAAAAACATTTCTCGGGAGGTAAAGTGAATGCTTTCACTTTTTTTATCAATCTGGCTGTCTGGTTCCACGCATTACTGTCAATACTAAAAAGAATCACAAATTATATATTTCTGCCCCTGATTGATGCGGTTATTATATACTCGGGTTATCTGTTCCTTGTCCCCTTATGGGAAAATATCAGATTTAAACCTGGATATTACGCTCCCGAATTCCTTAATTTTGTAGTCCCGGTCTATATCCTTTTCTGGCTGACCGCTGTTTTCTTTTCAGGAGGCTACAAAAAACCTGTCAGTCTGCTAAAAGTAGGCCGTGGCATTTTATATGGGACTATATCTATACTTCTGATATATTCACTGATGGATGAAAAGTACAGATTTTCGCGTGCCCTGATACTTATGGGTTCTGTATGGACCGCTTTATCATTGATCTTGTACCGTCTTTTTCTTCACTGGATCAACTGTAAAGCCTTCAGCCCGGTGCTGAAAAAAACAAAAAAAATTGCTATCGCAGGAAATCCTGACGAAGCCAATCGTGTGAAAAATCTGCTTGAACGAACACAAATAGATCTGGAATTTGCGGGATTTATTGCTACTGACGATACTGTCAGCCAGGAGCAATACATTGGTTCTCTCAGCCAACTGGAACAGATTGTGCGAATAAACCGGATAGATGAGATTATTTTTTGTGCCGGGAATATCAGTTCGACAGATATTATAAAAGCTATGCTCGAACTTACCGGTCTTGATATAGATTATAAAATTGCACCCCCGGAAAGTTACAGTATAATAGGCAGCAACTCTGTGCATACTGCCGGGGATTTGTATGTTGTTCACATAAATGCAATATCCGCGAAATCAAACAGAAGGAAAAAAAGAGCTTTTGACTTTGTCTCTTCCCTGGCTATCCTCTTTATAAGTCCGCTGGTAATATGGTTTTTCAAAAGGAAAGCTGATCTTCTGAAGAACATCCTTGATGTTCTTACAGGCAAGAAATCATGGGTAGGTTACTCAACTTGCCGGGAACAGTTTAAAGATCTTCCTCCCCTGAAACAGGGCATTCTGACACCGGTTGATAAATTTGGTGAAAAAAATTTTGATCCCGGCGAAATCAGTGAACTTAATATTTTATATGCAAAGAATTACAGTATTTCCGGAGATGCAGAGATAATAATCAGGAATTTTAAAAAACTTAGCAGAAAAAAAACTACTAATTCAAATGGATAATCAGTTAAATTTCGGAAAAATTATATTGCGGCCCATGGAACCCGAAGATATAGATCTGCTATATATTTGGGAAAATAATAGTGATATCTGGGAGTTGAGTAATACGCGCACTCCTTTTTCAAAATTTATACTAAAAAAATATATAAGTAATTCTTATAAAGATATTTATGAAACAAAACAGCTGCGCCTGATAATAGGAAACAGGTCACAGCGGCCTTTAGGCGCTATCGACCTGTTCGACTTTGAACCTTATCATCTGCGGGCAGGGGTAGGTATTCTTATACACAGATCAGAAGACCATAACCTTGGGTATGCTGCGGATGCCCTGGCTGCACTGAGTGATTATGCATTGAAGACACTTGGGTTAAAACAGATTTATGCCAATATTGCTGCGGACAATGAAAGTAGTATAGCTCTGTTCAGAAAATCAGGATTTGTTGAGGCAGGCCTGAAAAAGTACTGGTTAAAAACCTTTACAGGCTGGAAAGATGAAATATTATTTCAAAAGATACTTGGCTGACAAACCGGCACCTCTTCCAGAAACTTATAACTCATGGTATCGTAATCCATTTCACATACAAAGTGTTGCAAACCATTTGAAACGATAATTATCTTTACTTTTAGCGCCATATTGTATCTTACTACCTGATCAAAGGTTTTCTGGCTTATCATGGTAAGAGGTGACTTAAACTCTGCAATAAGTAAAGGTTCGCCGGTTCGCCGGTAAATGACCAAATCAAACCGGAAAATCTTGTTATTCAATGAAATCTGTTTTTCAACTGCCATATGTGATTCAGGATATTTTTTCTCGTTTTTCAGATATTGGATGAAGTTTTGCCTTACCCACTCCTCCGGAGTCAATAAAACAAATCTTTTCCTTGTCTGATCAAAAATGTATTTCCTGGCTCCTGCCTCTTTAATCCTGAAATGACAGGAGGGTAAGTTCAGCTCTTGCATATTGATTCCCATGAATAATTTTTTTACTCTCCGGCAAATATTAACCGGTAATCCGTAAAAATTTAATTTTGCATTGTTCTGTCCATCACAAAGTAAACCATTCTTATAAAACGAACATCAATTTTTATTATGCAATTTTTTTATTCAATCTGAAAATCTGTTCCGGCCCTCAATCGCATGCCGCTATTAAAAATGACCGTTTAAAGTTACTCAAGGCAAAAATGGATGAGCTCTCATAACTATTTACTGACAGGTGCTACAGAAAAAATTTTTATCCAACTTTTTAAAACCAGTCTGGTTCCGGCTTGTCCGGGTCAGATTAAATTATGAGAAAGGATATTGATAAATTTTCACTAAATATTGAAAAAAAAGAAATATTGACTACAGTATAAAACTAAATTTAGTGATATTTACTGATTGAAAAATATAACAATTATTCAAGATATTTTTATTAACAGCCACTCAAAGATCACTTAAAGTATTAATATGAACTTTGAAACAATAATACAAAATCTTAAAAACAAAGTTTATCACCCTATATATCTTTTACAGGGTGATGAACCTTATTTTATAGACCAGGTATCTGATTATATTGAAAAAAATGTCTTAAGTGAAGATGAAAAAAGTTTTAACCTGACAATTTTTTACGGAAAGGATTCCGATCCTGTGACAATTGCTGAAAGCGCACTGCGTTTTCCTATGATGGCCCAAAAGCAGGTTGTAATTGTTAAAGAAGCCCAAAGTTTAAAAAACATTGAACAACTGGGGGGGTATGCAATGAAGCCTTCACCCTCTACAATACTGGTATTAAACTACAAATACAAAACATTAGACGGCCGTACCAGACTGCTAAAAAATATTTCAAAAAACGGTGTGGTCCTTACAACAAAAAAAATTTACGATAACCAGCTTCCCGCATGGATTGAAAATTACCTGCACAACAAAAATTATACTATCACTCCTCAGGCCGGACAAATATTAACAGCTCATTTAGGGACAGACCTGAGCAAAGTGACAAATGAACTGGACAAGCTCATCATTGCCATTGGAGACACAGGGAGAATAACACCTGAACATATAGAAAAAAATATAGGTTTTAGCAAAGATTATAATATTATTGAATTACAAAATGCCCTGGGAGAAAGAAATATCTTAAAAGCTAATCAGATAATTAATTATTTCGGGGCAAATCCGACAATGCATCCGATGCAAAAAACAGTTGCCGGGCTTTTCTTTTATTTCTCGAAACTGTTTTCTTATCATTTTTTAAATGATAAGTCAGAGAAAGGATTTGGGAAAAGATATAATCTGCATCCCTTCATTGCAGGTAAATACGTATCAGCCGCCAAAAAATACACTCCCTCCAAATTATACCGGATTATAGGAATTCTAAGGGAATATGACATGAAAAGCAAAGGGGTGGACAGTTCGGGCAAGGTAGAACAACTTGAATTACAGAAAGAAATGATATATAAAATACTACATTAATGATTACATGGTTTATAATAGGAATTACTGTCGTTATGTCAGTAATGGTATTTCAAAGTGACAAGCTTATGGATAAACTGCAATTCAATGCAGCACTCATAATTCATAAAAAAGAATATTACCGGTTAATTTCACATGCATTCATACATGTTGGCTGGTCTCATCTTATTGTGAACATGCTCGTTCTTTATTTCTTCGGCAGAGCAGTGGAAAATTATCTGTCCTATCTTTTCGGTAATAAGGCTGCCTTGTATTTTATTATTTTATACCTGGGAGGAATACTCTTCTCGAACTTATGGGGGCTCATCAAAAACAAAAACAATTATTATTACAACGCAGTGGGCGCTTCGGGGGCCGTATCTGCTGTATTGTTCTCTTTTATATTCCTTAATCCGCTTGAACTGCTTTATCTGTTTGCCATAATACCTATACCGGGAATAATATTCGGTATAGGTTATCTCTTCTATTCATATCAGATGGGGAAACGCGAATCCGACAATATTGCTCACGATGCCCATTTCCTTGGGGCGGTATTCGGTTTCGTATATCCTGTCATATTAAAACCTGGCCTTTTCGAAAACTTTATAAATCAGTTATTTTCGTTTCTTTAAGCATGACATTTATTATTCAGAACGGAGAAATAGTAAAAAAAGAGAAAGCCGACCCCCAAATGTTTATGGAAAATGAATCATTCAGCCTGTCTCAAAAAATATGGTTTGGATTCGGTGGCATACCTCTGTTTGCTGAAAACATGCAATTATTTGATAAACAGTTAAAATTACTGAATTTACCCCGTCCAAAGGAATTTACAGATACAATAGAAATGATGAGGCTGGTAAAAAGGATGCTGAATAAAAACAAATTTTACCTCTCCGGTTATATTTATCTCCATTACTCTTACACAGGCAGAAAAACAAATACTCTTATTACATCGCGTCCCCTGGAGTATTCCGGGTTCCCTTTTTCACAGGAAGGATTACTGGTCTCTTTTTCAGATCTGAAAAAATTCTCCGGCAACCAATTTAACAGGTATCTCTTTTTTAACAGAACTCTCTGGAATGCAGCACTGGCAGGATTGAATGGCACATACTGCAAAAATTCGGTAATCCTCAATGAAAATGATATGGTCTGCGAATGTGCTTTTGCCAATATTTTTATGTTGAAAGGTACAAAATTAATAACACCTTCCATGTCAACAGGATGTTACGAAGATACACTCCGCAATATTATCATAGAAGCAGCAGAGAGTGCCGGTATTGAAAAAACAGAAGAGGCGGAAATCCACAAAAACGGCATGAAGAATATGGACGAATTATTTATTGCCGGCGAGCAAACCGGCATTAGCCGGATTATTGGTGTTGAAGAAAAAAGGTTTCTTCACCATTATTCCCCGGAAATATATAAAAAGGTCAATAAATATTTAGAAGAGAAAGTAAATTAATTCATTGCCGGATTCTCGGGGAAATTTTCCCAGATAGTATATCGCCTTCCCACCTTTTTTACAAATTCAGCCCATGATGATTCCCGGAGATCACGCATCACGGTTTCCTCATCTACATCATCTACAAGCCATGAATCTTCTTTGATCTCTTTTTCGAGCTGACCTGAATCCCAACCGGAATAACCAATAAAAAACCTTATATCAGCAGGATCTATAACGCCGGCACTAATCTGTTGCCTGAGAGTTTCAAAGTCGCCTCCCCAGAAAATATTACCTAAAACCGGTATGCTACCGGGTAATTTATTACCCAGTTTATGGATAAAATATACAGAATCTGTGGCAACCGGGCCTCCAAGATATACATCACATTCAAATTCCGGGAATCCGGGCAAAATGTCATGAATTCCCAAATCCACCTTTTTATTAAGAATAAATCCTACTGCACCTTTCCCACTATATGCCACTAAAAATATAACCGACCGGTTAAAAAAATTACCCGGCAGAAAAGGCTCTGCAATCAGGATACGACCCTTCCGGGGCGCAACATTATTAGTCTGAATTTTAAATATGTCTAAATTATCTTTCATAACCATAAGCAATATAAGAAATTTCAATTATTCCTCAAACAATTGCTTTATTCATTACAAAAATTATGCGATTATTTTTCAGGGATTAATCTTCCTGGATCACTATGAATACATCCTCATCAGGTTTAGACATAAAATATTGTTCGCGGGCAAACTTCTCAAGCTGTTCCTTACCTGCATTCAGTTCTTCCAGTCTTTTGCGGTCAGAAGCAATTCTCTCAATGTAATACTCTTTCTGTGCCTTTAATTCACCTAAACGTTCTCTGTTTTGATTATGAGCCATAAAGCTGTTCTCATCAAAAAGGATAATCCATGCCATAAATAAAATACAGGAAACCAGATATTTATTTGTTATAATCCTGTACCATTTTTGTTCTTTCAAGTTATTATTTTCCATTACAACTTTATTTTATTCAAAAATAGCACAAAATAGGTCATAAAAAAAGTTCAAAAAATTTTCATTTACCAATTTATAAACATCAGGTCGTTAAATACCGGGCAATAACATTAATAATTTTTTGAATGTGATTTACTTTGAACTTTGTAACTTTACTTTTTTAAGTATTTTACTGTATTTTTCTGTACGTTATCACTATTTTTAACTCGTTGAGTAAAAATTTACACCATATAATTGCGGAAAAGCTATGGGCCGACAGTTCTCAGACTGAAAAAAAACGGCTTTATGAAATGCTTATTGTTGTAATGCTGATACAGCTTGCAACTCTTTTCAACTTGATCTTCAATCTGATTGACAGTTATCCCGATAACTGCCTTCTGTGTGATTCAGGGATGGTCATAGCATCATTTCTGGCTTTTGTATGCCTGCTTAACAGGAAACAGGACTGTGTATTAAACACTGTCTATTCTGTACCTGTTTTTATATATGCTTATTACATTTCTGATTTTGCCCCGCACCCTCCCGTTTCCGAAACTATCTGGTCGTCATTATTGTGGCTTCTGGGTGGTGCCTTTATTATAATGTACTTTACCAAATCAGATTCCAAAATTATTGTCTATTCAATTATCTCTTTTTTTACTCTGGCCGTTCAGTTGCGTAAGGATGGCAGTTTAATCGATTCATTTTTATCTTATCCGGCTGTGATGACACATCCTTTAATTGCATTTCTTATTATAATTACAGGTACTTATGTATTAAGGATCAAATACAGGAAGTCGGCCGAATCACTCTCCGGTGAATTAAAATCACTATACCAAAGTGTCTCTAAGGTGTTCAGGAACTCAGTATTTCCAATAGCAGAAATCAAAGCAGAACATGATAATGAAGGGAATGTCATAAAATTACGGATTGAAAAAGTAAATAATGCCTTTGAATCGGCATTTAATATTAACCTATATGAAGTAAAAAACCAGGAAGCCAATTTCATTTTTGAACTGATATCTAGGGATCACTTTGACCTGAATAAAATACTTCTCTTCGATAATAAAAAAATCAGGGAAATACACTTTAAAAAACTGGAACGATGGTATAAAATTCATATTCTGAAACCGGATTATAACACCTTTTATCTTATTTTGGAAGATATTACCAAAGCTAAGAAAAAACTGGCGGAACTGGAGAGCGGCAAAAAACGTTATAAGGTTTTGCTTGAGGCTATCCCGGATATGTTTTTTGTCATTGGCAAGGATGGTATATATGAAGATTTTGTTATTAAAGAGAGTGACCTTTTCAAACTGGAAGATGCAAATATTGTAGGCAGCAGTATTTATGATGTGGGTTTTCCAAAAAATATGGCAGAAAAAATTCATCAGTGCATTAACAGCTGTCTTAAAAACAATTCTCTGGAAACGATAGAATATTCGTTAAAAACACATCACGGAACATATCTTTTTGAAATGCGCCTTGCAAAACTGAATTCAAATTCTGTAATTTCAGTGGCAAGAGACATCACACGAAGAAAAAATGCAGAGTTTAATCTTGAACGGGCGAGAAAAAAAGCAGAAGAGAGCGACAGGCTGAAATCAGTATTTCTTACTAACCTGTCACATGAAATACGCACCCCGCTTAATATTATAACCAATTTTACCAGAATGCTTACAGAAGGCGGCCTGGGTAAAGCAGAACGTACAGAACTCTCTGATGCCATTTTCCAAAATGGAGCCCAGCTGTTGAATATGATCAATAATACCATCCACTTATCAAAGATTGAGACTGATTCTGTGGATATCTCAATGGATTTTTGTGAAATAAATCATTTAATGAGAGAGGTATATAACCATTATAAACCTCTTATACCAGATGCCAGAAAAGTTGAAATTTACCTTAACCTTGATGTTCCCAACCCCTCTTTTGGTTTTGTTACCGATGCACGCATGCTTAAGGAATCTCTGCAGATACTTGTTGATAATGCTGTAAAATACACTATGCACGGTGAAATTAATGTCGGCTATGAAATGCATCGTAATAATGAAGTGAGATTTTTTATTTCCGACACTGGCATTGGAATACCAGAGGAAGAGAGACAAAATATTTTCAGCCGCTTTTACAGGGTAAAAAACGAAATCAACGATACTACTTCCGGTTCCGGACTGGGATTACCTATTGCCCAGCATTATATAAGCCTGTTGGGAGGTGAACTGCAAATGGAGACAAAACCAGGGGAAGGAACAAATATATGGTTTTCACTCCCTTTCAGAGAAGGAGAAGGCTATTTAAGAGTTGTAAGCTGAAAAATAAATCTCACCGAGCTTTTTCTCTTTAAAAATAAAACTCAATTTTGTTTTTTCGGGTAATAATTTTGAAGGAATTCTTTTTTATATATAGATTTGACAGGGACTAACATCAACATTATATGACCGAACCTGTTAAATCATTACTTATTTGATGACCCTTGACGGATATATTGTATTAGCAGTGATTACCCTGACAATCATTGTACTCGCAAAAGAAATCATGCGGCCGGGTCTGGTTTTTTTTACCGCAGCAGCCGTCCTTACAGCAACAGGAACAATATCAAACCAGGAAATGTTGTCAGGGTTCTCGAACAAAGGAATGATAACAGTTGGCATACTCTTCCTGGTAAGCGAAGGAATCCGGCAGGCAGGAGTACTCAACCGGGTTGCTCAAACCTATTTGCCGCATAAAAGGACACGAATGATTCTCCTTATGCCACGTATAATGTTACCGGTATCGCTTTTATCAGCTTTTCTGAACAATACCCCTGTTGTTATTATTTTTGCCCCAATAATCAAAAACTGGACTGAAAAACTAAACCTCTCTTCAAAAAAATTCCTTATACCTTTATCTTACGCAACTATCTTCGGTGGCATGTGCACCCTTATAGGAACATCTACAAATCTCGTTGTTCATGGTTTATTGCTTGAAAACGGATATGATGGTTTTAGTATGTTCGAACTTGGCAAGGTGGGTATCTTTATTGCAATTGCCGGCACTTTATACATTACAGTCTTTGGAAATAAATTACTTCCGGGTAAAAAACTCCTCCTGAATAATAATAGTGTAATCAATTCCAAAAATTATAACTATGATGTGATTATACCGGTGAACAGCAATTACATCGGACTTGAAATCGCAAACGGAAGAATGAAGGAATTGAAGAATCTGATAGTGAAATGTATTGAACGTAATGGAGAGGCTATAGATACAAGTAAAGGCACTATAATACTAAAACCGGAAGATAAGCTTCTGCTTGCCGGCAAATCAGACCGGCTGAACGTCATCCTTGCAAACGATAATATACAGTTAAGAGGCATTGATCTGATAAAAACAGTTCCCAAAGAGGAACTCAAGCAGTACGAAGCAGTTATTTCACCCAGGTTCCCGGGGATAAATAAAACCATCACGGAATTCAATTTTTTCGAGCATTATGAAGCTGTTGTACTGGCCATACATCGTAATGGTGAACGTATATCCTCGAATATTGACAAACTAAAACTTAAAGCAGGGGATAATCTTGTTTTGCTTACGACCGACAGGTTTATTCAAAACTGGGGCGAATCAAAAGTTTTTTATCTTACCTCATATATCCGGGATTACCGGACTACCGGGAGTTTTTGGAAAAAATGGATGTCATTCATTATATTATTATTAATGATCTTCGGGGGTACTGTCGGACAATATTTCCATTCACCATCAGGAATAACTTTCGATATGTTCTTCTTTGCTACTCTTGCAGCAGTGCTTTTAATCCTGCTTAAAATCATGCCTCATCAGAAATATACCAGGGCAATAAGCTGGGATGTACTTATTACAATTGCCTGTGCCTTTGCAATAAGTAAGGCTATGCAGAACTCAGGAGCTGCTGAATCACTTGCCCGTACCACTATTAATTTTGCAAGAGGCTTTGGTCCTGTAGGTGTCCTTGCTGCTCTTTATATACTTACAACTATTTTTACGGAGATAATAACTAATAATGCCGCGGCAGCTCTTGTCTTCCCTGTTGCTCTTGCTGCAAGCCAGCAGTTGAATATCGATCCGAAACCTTTTTTCGTAGCCATTGCAATTGCTGCTTCTGCCAGCTTTGCCACACCTATAGGATATCAGACAAATTTAATAGTACAGGCGATTGGTAACTATAAATTTACAGATTATCTCCGGATCGGCCTTCCCCTTAACCTACTGGCTTTTATACTTTCAACACTGTTAATTCCCCTGTTTTGGAATTTTTAAAATTACTTTCCTCCTTTTATCCGTAAACAGTCAAAGGCGGGTTGCAATAAAAATTTTATCTTTGTCTGCATTCATTTCTTCTGTAAATATTTTTTGGATATAATCAATGAAAAAATACAGTTTAACAAATCTAAAGGAGCTTGAGGCAGAATCCATTCACATTATCCGTGAAGTTGCGGCCGAATTTGAAAATCCGGTGATGCTGTATTCCATTGGCAAGGATTCCTCGGTAATGGTTCGCCTTGCTGAAAAAGCCTTTTATCCGGGCAAGGTGCCCTTCCCGCTGATGCACATTGATTCTAAATGGAAATTTAGGGAGATGATAGAATTCCGGGACAATTATACAAAAGAGAAGGGATGGAATCTTATTGTGCATTATAATAAAAAAGGTTTTGAAAAAGGAATTGGCCCTTTTACACATGGCAGCAAGGTACATACAGATGTTATGAAGACCGAGGCCCTGCTCGAAGGATTAAGCAAGTACATGTTTGACGCTGCTTTTGGAGGAGCCCGGCGTGATGAGGAAAAATCCCGTGCCAAGGAACGGATATTTTCATTCCGGGATAAATTCCACCAATGGGACCCGAAAAATCAACGTCCCGAATTATGGGATATTTACAATGCCAGGGTTCACAAAGGTGAGTCCATCAGGGTTTTCCCTTTAAGCAACTGGACAGAGCTGGATATCTGGCAATATATCCGTCTTGAAAATATCCCAATTGTGCCACTCTATTTTGCAAAAGAACGGCCAATTGTTGATATAGATGGCAATCTGATACTGGTTGATGATGACCGTATGCCAAAAAAACTCGCTCAAAAGGCAACAATGCGGAAGGTAAGGTTTCGCACCCTTGGTTGTTATCCCCTGACAGGAGCAGTAGAATCGGAAGCCGATACAATTGAAAAAATAGTTGAAGAA
Organism: uncultured Prolixibacteraceae bacterium; assembly: GCA_964540755.1. Classification (GTDB taxonomy): domain Bacteria; phylum Bacteroidota; class Bacteroidia; order Bacteroidales; family Prolixibacteraceae; genus JAAYJR01. The sequence goes on from CAZIOB010000167.1 coordinate 54,536, forward strand.
ATGATGACAGTTACAAGATCTGAACGAACAACCCGCGTTATAGACTTTGACCAGGAAGCAAGTATGGAACAAAAAAAGAGAGAGGGATATTTTTAAAAACCCAAATGACAACAGAAACCGGATAGGGATCAAAACAGGGAAACAATATAGCATATCAGCCAATATTATGCAGCTGTTGATTATTTATTCAACAACAAAAAAATTAAAATATGGAAAAAACTCATCCTGATATAATCAAATTTCTTGACCAGGATCAGCAGAAAGACCTTCTCCGCCTGCTGACAGCAGGATCAGTGGATGACGGCAAATCAACACTGATAGGCCGGTTGATGTTTGACAGCAAGATGCTATACGAAGATCAGCTGCTTGCACTGGAACGCGACAGCAAGAGGATGGGTCATGCCGGAGAGGATATCGATTATGCCCTGCTGCTCGACGGATTAAAAGCAGAACGGGAACAGGGGATAACAATTGATGTTGCTTACCGCTATTTTTCCACAACAAAAAGAAAATTTATCATTGCCGATACTCCTGGTCATGAACAATATACGCGAAATATGATCACCGGCGGCTCAACGGCCGGTCTCGCAATAATTCTCATTGATGCAACAAAAGGAGTGATAACCCAGACACGCAGGCACACTTATCTTGTCTCTCTTCTGGGCATCAAACATGTAATGCTGGCAGTGAATAAAATGGATCTTGTAAATTACGATCAGAAAGTATTTGATGATATATGCAGGGATTATTCAGAATTTGTAACACAATTATCCATCCCTGATGTCAATTTTATTCCCCTTTCAGCACTTAAAGGTGATAATGTAGTGGAATTGTCAGATAATATTCCCTGGTATCATGGAAAAAGCATGCTCGAATTCCTGGAAACAGTGCATGTCAGCAGCGACCGCAACTATGATGATTTCCGGTTCCCCGTGCAATATGTTTTGCGTCCCCACCGCAATTTCCGTGGCTTTGCGGGAAAGATCGCATCAGGTATCATTAACCGGGGTGATACAATAATGGCCCTTCCATCCAGGAAAATTTCAAAAGTAAAAAATATTCCTGTTTACGACGGAGATCTTGAGCAGGCTTTTACACCGCAATCTGTAACAATTGAACTTGAAGATGAAATAGACATTTCCCGTGGAGAAATGCTTGTGAGCCCCGACAACCTGCCGCGAACAGGCCGCCACTTCGAAGCGATGATCGTTTGGATGGATGAGGAACCAATGAATACTTCAACCCAATTTTCCCTGAAACATACAACCAGCACGACAAGGGCACGAATAGACACTTTACGTTATAAAGTAGATGTCAATACCTTGCAAAAAAGCCAGATCGAAAAACTGCACCTGAATGAAATAGGACGTGCTGTTCTGACAACAGCCAAACCACTGTTTTTCGATCCTTATAATAAAAATAAAAATACCGGTTCATTTGTTCTTATAGATCCTGTATCAAACAATACTGTTGCAGTGGGAATGATACTTGACAAGATGAGTCCGGATGAACTCCCCTCAAGAATAACCGAAAAGGATAAAGAAAAAATTGACAGCGGTGTGGGACTTATATCCGAAAAAGATTACCTGGAAAAATATAATCAGAAGGCTGCAACAATATGGATCACCGGACTTCACGGATCAGGGAAAAACCGTCTGGCTTTCACGCTTGAAAAAAGACTATTCCAACTCGGAGCAACCGTCGTTTTACTTGATGGCAGCACTATACGATCAGGACTGTCACGTGAGCTCGATTTCTCGCCTGCTGACCGTGCAGAGCATCTGCGTCGTGTGGCGCACATTGCAAAAATACTTAACGATCAGGGCATAATAGCTATATGTTCCTTTATTTCTCCGCGAGAAAATATTCGCGACCAATGCAAACAGATAATCGGCAGGAAAAGATTTCACCTTATTCATATGGATGCAGGTCTGGACTATTGCAGGAACAATAAGCCAAAGCTATATGAAGAAGCAGAAAAGGGATTGCTTAGTCATATGCCTGGTATTGACGAACCATGGGAAAAACCAGAAAATGCCGTAATGAATTTAGACCCGGAAAAGACAACCAGAAATATTGAAAGGATAATAGAGTATCTATCTGAAAATAAAATATTTCCGCTTCGGTAACTCTGAACATAGCCGGTGTTTTTCAATAAGCCGGGGAATTTACAAATAGCTAATATGGATAACAGGGGGTCAATGCCTTTTGTTAAAAACTGGAAACTTTGAATAAGAACATCACAAAAAATTAAATTTTAACTGTCTTTTAACAGAAGTTCAGATGAAAAAAGGATCAAAAATATTAGTTACAGGTACGGCCGGATTTATTGGATTTCATCTGGCACGCAAACTGCTTAAGCGGGGAGATACAGTAGTTGGAATCGATAATATCAATGATTATTATGATATCAGGCTTAAATATGACCGGCTGGCAGAAACAGGTATCACCAAAAATGCTGTCAGATGGAACAAAAAAGCCAAAAGCACAAAATATGACGGCTATACATTTATCAGGATGAACCTTGAAGACCGTCAGCAGATAACAAAACTTTTCAACCGGGAAAAATTTGACAGGGTATGCAATCTGGCTGCACAAGCCGGTGTCCGCTACAGCATTAGCAATCCTGCAACATACATAGACAGTAATATTACAGGATTCTTCAATATCCTGGAAGCATGTCGCCACAATAAAGTAAACCATCTCGTATTTGCCAGTTCATCAAGTGTGTATGGGAACAGCAAAAAAATGCCGTTGTCAACAGATGATCCGGTTGACAATCCTGTAAGCCTGTATGCAGCTACAAAAAAAAGTAATGAGCTGATGGCATATACCTATAGCCATCTGTATGGGATACCGGTCACCGGTTTGCGTTTTTTTACCGTATATGGCCCCTGGGGCAGGCCGGATATGGCATATTACCTCTTTACAAAGGCTATACTCAACGGCGACACTATTAAAGTATTTAACAAAGGAGAACTTTACCGCGACTTTACTTATATTGATGATATTACAGAGGGCATTATTAATGTGCTTGATTCACCGCCTGCAAACAGAAATGAATCAGGGGATAATACTCCCCCATACAAAATTTATAATATTGGCAATTCAACACCTGTAAAGTTACTCGACTTTATAGAAACCATAGAAAAAGCCCTGGGCAAAGAGTCATTAAAAGAGTACATTGATATGCAACCCGGTGACGTATATAAGACCTTTGCCGATGTAAGCAGTTTGAAGAAAGATTTTGGTTATTCTCCCGGAACATCACTGGAAAAAGGAATTGGGAAATTTATAAAATGGTACAAAAAACGAGTATAGGAATTACGAATCTTGAATGACGAATGACGAATTTTCGACAAATTACAAATTTCGAATGACTCATATTGATGATTCACTCCTTGAAAATGTTCTTTGCCTTGAGTCACAATAATAAAAGGCAAGGCCTGTAAGCCGGGTTCTGTAATCCCATATACCGGGATCCTTTATCATTTATCTTGTCCGGTCATCACTGACCGGCTCAAGCAGCCTACCCCTCCTGATATCCGTTGTGCTGACGGAAACAAAACGGGCCGTTTTGCTGAACCGCAACAGCGGCTCTGATCAGGATATACTTGGCTTTACAACCCGTGAGGTGTACGGCCGGCTATGTCACCATAGCCACCGGTGGGCTTTTACCCCGCCTTTTCACCCGTTCCCTGCAATTAAAAAACCGCAGGGTGGTTATTTTCTGTTACACTTCTATCCCCTTCCAGGGATCTTCCTGTTAGGAAGCACGGTGCCCTGTGTTGCCCGGACTTTCCTTCCCGGCTTATGCCGGAACGATAAAGCGGCCTGCCTGACTGTACAAAATTAATCATTTTCTTTTAATAATGACCATGGTTGCTCCATAGCCATATTCCTGAAAAAAAGCATTTTGAAAAGAATATTTCGGAAATTTGGATTTCGGCAACCCGGATACTTCCTGCTTCAGTATATCCTGTCCTGCATCATTAAAAAATTTAACCCTGTCTCCCTACTTTTATCCCCTTAAATAATTTTCTTAAAATTACAATAATTTCCCGGATCAGTTTTTTGGATTAATTTTGTACAAAAACGGAGCCAATGGGCATCTATAAAAATATAAACATTGAAGATTTTAATTATCCATTGCCTTCTGACAGAATTGCAAAATACCCTTTAAAAGAACGTGGAGGCTCTAATCTGCTTGTATGGCAAAATGGCACAATTAAACAAGACTGTTTCAGGAATATTGCAAACTATCTCCCGGCAAACTCATTTCTGATCTTTAATAATACACGTGTTACACATGCACGAATGTTTTTTAAAAAAAAATCAGGAGCAAAAATCGAAATTTTTTGCCTCGAACCGGAATCTCCGCCGGATCATCAACAAGCCTTTGAAACGAAAGACAAAGTGATTTTCAAATGCCTGGTGGGAAATGCAAAAAAATGGAAAGAGGAAGCTCTCCTGAAAAAAATAAATATTAATGGTAAAAACACTATATTATCAGTACGTAAGATTGAAAAAAAAGATAACATTTATATAATCGAATTTTCCTGGGATACAGATTTCCCATTCACAGAGATTATAAAAAACACAGGAATTTTGCCAATTCCACCATACCTTAAAAGAGATACGGAACAATCCGATGAATTCGATTACCAGACTGTCTATGCTAAATATCACGGATCGGTTGCCGCACCTACAGCGGGATTGCATTTTACTGAAAGTATTCTGAAAGAGCTTTCAAACAAAAATATTGAAACTTCCGAAATAACACTTCATGTGGGGGCAGGAACGTTTCAGCCCGTGAAATCGGAAAAGATAGAAGATCATACAATGCACGATGAAAAAGTTTGTGTTCCAAAAAATGTTATTGAAAAATTAATATTCCAAAAGGAAAAAGTCATTCCTGTAGGAACCACTTCCGTAAGATCACTGGAAAGTCTTTACTGGCTCGGACTTAAGCTCGGAAACAAAAAAATGCCGGAAGAAAAGCTATCTGTTGACCAGTGGGAACCTTATAAAATAAATACCCCTGTCAGTGGAAGCGAAGCCCTTCATAATATAATAGGCTATATGGATAGAACAAGCCAGGATACCATCCGTTTCTCTACCCGGATTATCATTGTTCCGGGATATGTTTTTAAACTGACCGGCGGCATGATAACTAACTTTCACCAGCCAAAAAGCACCCTCTTATTATTAATAAGCGCCTTCCTGGGAAATGAATGGAAAAAGGTATATGATTATGCACTGAATAACGGATTCAGATTTCTGAGCTATGGAGACAGTAATCTCTATTTAAAATAAATAAAAATCAGTAATTTTGCTATTGACATATTTTCAGGCATTATAATATTTTAGACATGAGAAAACTTTCAGCGCTGCAGCCACAGCCCCTTTTCAACTATTTTGAAGATATCTGCCAGATTCCCAGGCCTTCCCATAAAGAAGATAAAATAAGGAAATTCTTAATTGATTTTGCCGGGAAAAATAATCTTTCATCAAAAACTGATGATGCCGGAAATTTGCTTATATCAAAACCGGCTGTGCCCGGTCGTGAAAATTCTCCGATAGTTATATTACAAACACACATGGATATGGTATGTGAAAAAAACGGGGATAAAGAATTTGACTTCGAAAAAGATCCTGTTGAACCTGTGATAGCCGGGGAATGGGTTAAAGCTGACGGCACAACGCTGGGGGCAGACTGCGGAATAGGAATGGCTGCACAGATGGCTGTACTGACATCAAAAGAGATAAATCACGGTCCGTTGGAATGTCTCTTTACCGTAGGTGAGGAAACAGGATTAACAGGAGCTTCACAGCTAAAACCGGGATTCATGAAAGGTACAATTCTGCTGAACCTGGATTCTGAAGATGAGGGAGAAATTTTCATCGGTTGTGCTGGAGGCATTAATACAGTGGCATTTTTTGACTATAAAAGAGAAAAGGTCCCTGCAAAATCTTTGGCAATGAAACTATCTGTTTCCGGACTTAAAGGGGGCCATTCAGGGGATGATATCCATAAGCAACGTGGTAATGCCAATAAAATTCTCAACCGTATTTTATGGAAAGCTGCACAAAAATACGATCTGCACCTGTCCTATTTTTCCGGAGGGAATCTGTCAAATGCCATTGCCCGTGAAGCAGATGCATTGATTGTCATACGCCGTGAAGAATCAAAAGACTTTACATCAGACTTTAATAAAGTGAGCTCAGACTTAAAATTTGAATATGAGATAAATGAGCCACAATTAAATATTAAAATACTGGATGCACCACTCCCTGCTTATGTAATTGACGCCGGAACGCAAAGTAATTTCTTAAATGCCCTGTATGGTTGCCCACATGGCATCCTGGAAATGAGCACCCGAATGAAAGGGATGGTTGAAACATCGACTAACCTCGCATCAGTTAAGTTCAATGATAATCAAATAATAATAACCACTAGTCAGAGAAGCGAGATCGAAACCCGCAAATATAACGCAGCAGAAATGGTTAAATCAGTCTTTGTACTTGCCAGGGCAAAGGTCGTCAATTCCGATGGCTACCCCGGATGGACACCCAATCCGGATTCACCTGTTCTTAAAACCACTGTTGAATCTTATAAAAAACTATTTTCCGTTGAACCGGTTGTGCGTTCAATTCATGCAGGACTGGAATGCGGGTTGTTCCTTCAGAAATATCCTTACCTCGACATGGTCTCTTTTGGCCCGACCATAAAAGGAGCACATTCACCTGATGAGAGACTTAACATAAAAAGTACAGAAAAATTCTGGAACCATCTCAGGGATATACTGGAAAATATTCAGAACACCTTCTAACTATGTTCATGATAAACCAGCACAGGTTTATGAAAATGGGTAAGCACACTTTTGGTCCTGCTCCTGGAAAATATCTCCTCGAAAAATCCCCTTTTTTCATTAAGGATAACAAGAACATCCGGATTGCTCTCCCCTGCATACTCGTCAATAGCAGCGACCATATCCTTTTTTGTTTTAAGAATGAATTTTAACTTTTCATAACCAACTTCCTCCTTAGCCAACTGTGTGTATCCTTTCCATTTTAACTTTTCCCCGAAATCATAATCTTTTTCATTGTGAAGGACAGTAATGGTTGCATCACCGGCATCTTCCATCAATGATGATAAATGCTTCAAAAAATCGAAATCCTCCGGATGATAGTTAGAAGCGTAAACAACATTTTTCATAACCGGCTGACTGATGTTCTCAGGTATTACAAACACCGGGCAGCCGACATGTTCCACGAGATTCGGATAACCGACCATTCCGCCTGATGCTTCAGAATAACTTTGATGATTGCTAATAAGAAGTATTAACTCGGGGATATTTTCCGCTTCATCCTTCACAAGGTCAACTCTGTTTAACTCTGAAACATGAATCCCGAAAGAAATATCTACCGGGTTTTCCTTCGTATAACTTGTTGCTATTTCACTTATCTTAGCTTTAGCAACATCAAACTCTTTCTTAGCATTCTTCTCGACAGCTAATAATTTCGGATCTAAAGGACCTGCTGAACCAATCATAAAAGACTGAAGCATCCATTCAAAATCGAAAACATATATAATTTCCAGATCTCTCTTGAGCCTGTTGCTGAAAGATAACGAATAAACAATCAGATCCTCAATGTTTTTATATGAATCTAATAATAATAAATTTGTTCCCATAGTTACCTTATTTTTTTATTCAGCTGCTACTTTTTCATCTGTCTGTTGTTTTTTCCTGCCAGACTTAATAAGGCTAAATATAAGACGGCTGCCTGTATAAAATGCAACCTCTTTTAATTTATCGGCAAGATCATCAATAACATCAGCAAAAGAAGTATTAATCTCCTTTTCAAATAATTTTCCCTTATAACTCAACTTTTGCTTCATCAGCCTGAGTTCCCTCATATTCCTTACTGTCTTCATCTCGCTAATGTTTTTCATTGTCGTCTTCAAATAATACTTCTGAAAAATTTCTGATAATGGAGTTCGTAATAATTTGTCTTCTCATCAAGATAAAGATCAGACAAATGAGGATAATGACACCTCCTGCAATCAAAACACCATCAACATAATTATTGTAAACCTGGCCATACCATACAGCAAATGCAGCCGCGGCAAAAACAACTACCATAACAGAAAATAATACGACAACAAGATAATTGATCAGACAGGTTGCAAGTCTGGCAGTTTTTTCCAGTAAAGTTAACTTGACAAGGTCAATTCTTGCCTCCAAATAATTTTTAACAGAACCGTTAAGTTCGCCTAAATTCTTAATTAATTCGCTGCTCATTGATTTTTAAATAATATTAAAAGGACTGGGTAATGAAACGAGCATGTTCTTTTTTAATCAAAAGATAACACATGAGTGCATGATTAAAAGAGAATATTCGAGAACGAAGGGACTCCAAAGGTTTTCAAATTTTTAATTAATTTATTAAAATTTGAAACACATCACACATTAACTTTTCCCTGCTGCGGCTTTATCAGCAACAGTGGTTGCCTTTTTTTCCACTTTTTCTCTTACCTGATCCTCAGCTTTTTTAGCTCTTCCCTTCATCTCATCAATGATTTCATTTACCTGATCCTTCAGTTTGTCAACCTTTTTCTCTAACTTATCAGTTAAATCCTTCGAAGCATTCTTTACTTTATCAGAAATCTCCTTACGTGTATTTGAACCTTTATCAGGTGCTATTAATATTCCTGTCAATGTTCCGGCAGCTGCACCTGCAAAAAATCCTAACAATACATTTTTAGTTGTTTTTTTCATGATTCTTAAATTAAATATTAAACAATTAGTATATTCTTAAATATATTGTTATTTACTATGAAAAAAACATTCCAAAAAGAAACATGAATTTGAATTGATTATGAACTACACTAAAGATCAGAAGCTTAATCAAATAAGAAAAATATGGATATACTAATCTGATTGTAGAATAATATCTACAAACTGTGGAATTCGTTTCAACAGACTTGTTTATTGTTCTATCCCGTATTCTTTTTATATGACCGCAGATAGTATATTTTTAACTGGTTATGAATTGATAATGAGCAGATTTTCAATTAATGGCAGATAATTTTATTCAGTTTTTGTTTCAGTTGCCAATCAATAACCGTAATTAATATCCGTCGATCAGAAATTCAATATAATTCCCGGGGACAGGCTTCACCAGAAAAGCACTAATAACTTTATTCTGCATCACCTGGTTACGCAAACTGCTATCATTATTGGCAGTGCAAAATATAATCTCAGGATTATTGAGATAATTTTTAAACTCAGAAATTTTGTCAAGCAGTAATTCCCGTTGATCTCCCAAAATGTTTTCATCAAGCAGAATATAGTGCAACTTTTCATTTTTTTCTATAATTTCTTTTTCAATAAAATTCAATGCGTCCCAGAAATCGCTATACGGGAAAAAATATTTATCAAGCTTTTTTTGTTTTATATACTTTTGCTGTTGATATAAAAAATCATAATCAGCATCAATACAAAGTACTTTTTTTCGATTTTCCTTCATTATTATTAGTTGCTATTTGCGATGATCGATATCTAAATCAATTTTCATTCCATTTTATCAGGATCATATTTCTATCCCGTACTGCCTGATTTTATTATAAAGGGTTTTGCGGTCTATATTAAGGATACGGGCAGCTTTTGATTTATTATATCCTGCATCTTCTATTGCTTTTATAATCATCTCCTTTTCTGTATTACCCAAAACACTTTGAAGAATGTTTCCCTTTGCCTGTTTTTTGGTGATGGCCTTTTCTGCATTTTCTTCTTTGCTAAAACTTATTTCAAATGGAAGGCTTTCAGGTTTTATTATATCTCCTTTTGAAAGTAGCACCGCCCTCTTTACTACATTTTTCAGCTCTCTTATATTACCAGGCCACTGGTATTTTGAAAGCACTTCGTGAGTTTCTTTCGAGAATCCTTTTCTGTCCATATTGAGTTCCTTGTTAGCCAGTTCTCTGAAATGTTCTGCAAAGATCGGGATATCACTTATCCTGTGCCGAAGAGGAGGCAAAACAATTCTAAATTCATTAATACGATGAAAAAGGTCTTCCCTGAATATATTTTTTTCTACCTGTTCTCCCAGGACTTCATTACTTGCAGCAATCACTCTTACATCCACTTTCACGGGTCTGTTTTCTCCTATCCTGACTATTGTTCTCTCCTGCAGTACCCTCAATAATTGAACCTGGACACTGTAGGTTAAATTACCTATTTCATCAAGGAATAATGTTCCTCCGTCAGCCTGTTGAAAAACACCGGTTTTATTTGCGACAGCTCCTGTGAATGAACCTTTTATATGGCCGAAAAGTTCACTTCCCGCCAATTCCTTAGGTATTGCCCCGCAGTCAACAGCCACAAATGATTTATCTTTTCTTTTACTGTTTTCATGAATAAAACGGGCAATATATTCTTTTCCTGTTCCTGTTTCCCCTTCGATCAATACGGAAATATCTGTCGGCGCAACTTTACGGGCATATTTCACGGCCTCATTAAATACCCGGCTCGTACCCATAACAAAATCACTGGATATATCCCATTTCTGTTCTTTATTATCCTTAATTACAAATTTTTTTACCAGGCCTGATATTTCCTCATGTTGAAGAGGTTTGGCAATATAATCCTTAGCGCCTTGTTTAATGAGTTTTACGGCTATCCTTACATCAGAATAGGCAGTAATAATGATAACCGGGATTCCGGCATTCATCCTTTTTATTTCCTGTAACATAACCAGGCCATCCTTGTCGGGAAGCCTGAAATCGCATAGTACCAGGTCATAAGAATGTGCTTTCAGCATTTGCAGTCCTGAATTTCCGGAATAGGCGACATCTGCATCATAGCCACTATTGATAAGCTGCTTTTGAATAGCTTTGCAAATAAAAGTATCGTCATCGATTATTAATATTCTTGCCATTAATTCATGATTTTTTCATATAAAAATAATTCAAAGATAATTTAATCAATGATTATTCCCCTGAAATTTATGCTGCCGAACCACATCAATAATCTTGTTAATTTTATGGGACAGTTCTTTCGCCAGTGGAACTAAGGCCTCATCATCCTTTTCATGCAGGCCCAGTTTTTCTAATTTAACAAGACCTGAAACAAGATCGTCCAATTTGAAATACCGGAAAGAAGGGATTATCTTATGAGCTCTTTTCCCAATCTCTTCCCCATTATATTCATCACCTGCCTTACTGAAAATTTCTGAACTGTCTTTAGCATTATTAATAAATATATCAATCATGCTATTAAAAAAATCACGGTCATTACCCGAAGTTTGCATTAACACCGAAGTATCGAATAGTTTTTCCCCCTTCAGCTTAAAGCTATCCCCGGCGTTTTCCCCTGTATCGAATGACATCTGCAGTTTATAATCAAGATCAAGCAAATAGCAAATCTTATTATAAAGCAATTCTTCACTGAATGGCTTCAGAACGTAATCATCAAATCCGCTTTTTATATATTTTTTAATTTCACTATCCATTACATTAGCAGTTAAAGCGAGCATCCTGGTATTATTATTAGGATTCCCCTGCCGGCTCTTAACTTTTTGTATGACTTCAGTTCCTTTCATTCCCGGCATCTGGATATCAAGGAGTGCAATATCAAATTTCTCATCCTCTAATAATCTCATAGCTTCCACACCATCATATGCAATTCTATAATCAGTATCCCATTCCTTAAATATAGATTCGCCTAACAAAATGTTGTTTTCATCATCATCCGCATACAAAATTTTTTTCCCTTTTAACAGATTAAATTCAAGTCCATACTCCTTTCTCGGAGTATGATTTTTTTTATTCTGCGCCTTTTCGAAAGGTAATACAACTGAAAATTTAGACCCTTTGTTCAGTTCACTTTCAACATGCAATCTTCCATTAAGCAAATTAACCAGTTTCTGAACGATGTTAAGTCCCAGTCCTGTTCCTTTGCGGTTATTAACTTCTTTCAGGTCTGACTGGACAAATACCTGAAAGATTGTATTTAAATTACTTCTGGAAATACCTATGCCGGTATCTTCCACATCAAACCTCAAAAATACAAACTTGCTTGTCTCCTTCTCACAGCATATGCATATTCTCACTTCTCCTGTGTCAGTATATTTTATAGCATTATCTGCAAGGTTATTCAGAATTTGCTTCACACGAAATGAATCGCCAATTACAATTTCAGGTACACGGTCACATATTTTTGTCCTGAATGTCAAATTCTTTTCTTTGGCTTTAAGCAGCAATGATTCATATACATTAAGCAGTAGTTCATTCGTATTGAAAGGTACTTTTTCAATATATACCTTACCCATCCCGAGTTTGAAAATAAAGAGAATCTCATTTACTACCGAGAGAAGATGATTACCGGACTGACTTATAAGCCGGGCATACTTTTGCTGGACAGGTGTCAGTTTTGTTTTATTAAGTAATCCGATGAAGCCTGTTATGGAGTTTAAGGGAGTCCTGATTTCATGGCTCATGTTAGCCATAAAGATTGTTTTTGCCTTATTTGATTCCTCAGCTTCTTTTTTAGCTTTAATTAAATTCTTTTCCACCTCTTTTTCCCTGGATACATCCTGTGAAATAAGCGCACCGCCCACTGCTTCCTTCTTTACACCGTAAACAGGTGCAGAACTTACGGCATATACATGATTCTTTATTCTTATCTCACCTTCGGATATTTTACCGTCAAGGGCATTTTTATAAAATGGGTATAGCCTTTTCTGGGTTTTTTCGTCAAATACTTCGAACAATGTTTTTCCGTTAAAATCTGCATTTGTCAGGCCAAACCTTTCTTTTTCCTTTCCGCCGGTTAAAACATGAACGAAATTATGATCAAACAAATAAACATCTATACCCGGCAGGTTCTCAAGTAAAATTTTTTGATAATCCCACAATTCAGAAGGATTTTGCTGAAAAAAAACCATTCCTGCTGCCACTGCATCACGCCCATTGGCAAAACTAACTTTCTCCAGCCGGAATTGAACAGGTAATAACAGACCGTTCCTTGATATAATCCTGCTGTCAAAGATTTGCCTTTTAAAGGTTTTATAAAGATCTTCCGTCCGTTTCTTGAAAAATTTAAAATCCTCCGGTGTAAAAAAAGAGCTGACATTTGTAAATGAATTATTATCCGGGGCTGTTTTAATATTCCCAAATGCACCAATAAAACGTAAAACCCTGAAATTTTTGTCAAAATAAAAAACAGCATCCTGCATAGTGCCATTTTTGTCTGCATCATCCTCTTCCCCATATATATCGAGATGCGCTGTCTTTATTTTATTGCTAAGCATTTCAAGTGATTTATCAAGCTCAACAAGCTTTTCTATTTGAATATCACTTTTTCTTAAATCTGAAATTAACTTACTTATTTGATCGAGATGTATATTTAAACTTTCATTCATCGGCTGTTATTTTTATTGTATAAAAACAGAATTCTCATTGAACGGGTAAGAATATATTATTTCTATTGATAAACTACACGGTTTTAAATTAATAAAGCCTTCTGATTAAATTTGTGATAAGCTTCTCAATGAAACAAAATGATTTATGTCCTAATTCAAAATTTTTAATTTTTTCTTATCATTAAAGTTAAAAATTATAATCCATTTTTTTATCTTTATTTTTTTAATACTAATTGGCAAATAGTATAATTAAATAAATTTAATTGCCTTAAATGCAACCATAATTTTAAAGCAGGGAAATATTCCCGGTAAAAACGGACACATTAAGCAATATCTTTTTTATAATACTATATTAACGTTTTATTATGACTTACCAAAAATGAAAACAGCAAGATCGTAAAATCATCCGGGAGTATGATTAATTACTTATACCAGTTTCATCTGATCCATTTAAAATAAATAATTTTATAAGAATGCAAATTAAAAATCAATACGTTTTTTACAGCCCGGTTCTTCTGATTATAATATTAACGGCTCTTACCCAGATTGGATGTAATCAAAAACCAAAAAGCGGGAATGAAAAACAAAAAAATCAGATCGAGGATAAAAATATCGAAACAACAAACGATGGCGATTATACATTTCTGTTTGACGGTAAAACGTTAACAGGCTGGGAGATAACAAATTTCGGGACTGAAGGTCCTGTAAATATTTCCGAAAACAGCATTATACTGGGAATGGGGGATGGTTGTACCGGGGTTACATGGACAGGCGATTTCCCAAAAATGAATTACGAAGTGTCACTGGAAGCCAAAAAAATTTCAGGCAATGATTTTTTTTGCGGGATGACTTTCCCCTATAAAGATACATACTGTTCCCTGATTGTTGGCGGGTGGGGAGGCCCCGTTATGGGACTAAGCATCATTGATGGCCTTGATGCTTCGGAAAATGAGACAAGGACCCTTAAAAAATTTGAACATGATAAATGGTATAAGATACGACTGAGAGTCACAGAACAAAAAATTGAAGCATGGATTGATAATGAAGAAGTAGTAAATTTCAACACACCGGAACGCGACCTGAATATTCGTCCCGAAGTCAATTTATCAAGGCCTTTTGGAATCTGCTCGTGGATAACAACAGCTGCGCTCAGAAATATTAAACTGAAACGAACATGATTATAAATCACTCAAGTGTATGATTAAAAACATATACGAGTTCCATATGTTAACCTTAAAAATAATTTATCTTAACCATGAAAAAACCGGCAGACAAAAATATAAATCATTACAGATCTATTATCGCTTTGATAACATTGTCCCTGTAATCTTTAACAATATCAAAAGCTTTCTTTGATTCTTCAAGGGTAAAATTATGGGTAACCATTTTTTCTACATCGGCTTTTCCGGCTGCAACAATATCAATTGCCTCCCGGACACAATTGTTCTGTCGTCTTATATTTATTACTGTAAGCTCTTTACGGCGCATCAAATCCATGTTGAAAGAATACTCTGATACAGGCGGGATACCAACCAGTACCAATTTTCCACCGGGTTTCAGAATCTTAAGTGCATTATATACGGCATCCTGCTCCCCGCTTGCCTCAAAAACTACATCAAGCAATAACTCTTCATGTGCAGCAACAATCTCTTCCACATTATCCGTATCCGGATTGATAAGATATCGGGCCCCGATCTCACCTGCCTTTACCAATCTGTATTCCAAAGGCTCAACTATACCAATATTATCAATACCATCCGCCAGCAATTTGATTAGTATGCTCAGTCCTATGGGGCCGGCGCCAAAAATACCGGCAGATACAGCCGGATCAGTAATTTTGGCTTGCCTGACAGAATATACACCAATGGAAAATGGTTCTATTAAAGCTGCCTGCACGGGATTAAGCTGACCTGTAACAGGGAATAGCGATCCGGAGGGCATGACAATAAAATCTGACATGCATCCTTCCAGCTGACCCGGACATCCCAGGAAACCGATATTGCGGCAGGTATGCGGCCTCCCTGCCAGACACTGGTCACAATGGCCACAGTGGACTGCCGGATCAATGACAACCAGGTCTCCTTCCCTGACATTTGTAACTGCACTTCCTTTTTCAATGACAATCCCTGAACACTCATGGCCTACGGCAAAGGGATATTCAACAACCTGGGAGCCTATTCTTCCTTTGGTATAATAATGAATATCTGATCCGCAAACACCAATTGATTTCAATTTTATTTTTACATCATCAGGTTTTGTTACCGACGGGTCGTCCGACCGGATGAGTTCCATCTTCTCAATATCTGTCAATACTACTTTTCTCATCTTATATAATATAAATTCATTGTACTCATGTAAAATCTGATATACCTGAAAAAAAACATGACCGTTTCATTTTATATTTGCAGGTTAAAATAATGAATATTCAGAGGATTCTGTGCAAGCATATGAAAATTGATAATCATTCTCATATTCTATAACATATCAATTTTTTCTCAGAATTATAAATCAACCACTTACAAAAGTAAAAAAAACATTAATTAACAAAAATTAATAATTTTTTAAATTTGTTTAAGATTAAAACTTAAATTGTGTTATATTAGCAATGTTTTAATTGAATGTAAAATGAATGTTATTTAAAACACTACCTTTTCTCTGTTAAACCAATATTATCCAGGTCTAACTAAACTAAACTATGAACAACCGGGTTATCGTCGCTTTAGATAACCCGTTTTTTTTGCTTTTCTTACAATTTTAGAATGTTTACTTTAGATATTCTAAAACCAATTTTAAAAAATTATATCTCATCACCGCTATTGACATTTATTAACACATTTTGATTTGCATTGTTGATTACATGGCGTAATTTCAGCCGCTACAAATAAGATTAATTTTTTTAACGATATTTGTCGCGAATTTAAACATGAGTTGTGTATTTATGACAGATATAAACTTTATTGAATTATAATTCTGTAAAAATGAATCACATAAAAAAAATCCTGGTAGCCAATCGTGGAGAAATAGCGATCCGTATCATGCGTACCTGCAGAGAGATGAACATACATACGGTAGCGGTTTTTTCGGAGGCTGACCGCACTTCCTTACATGTCAGATATGCCGAGGAAGCATACTGTATTGGCCCGGCGCCTTCTGCAGAAAGCTATTTGAACATTGAAAAAATAATCGAAGTAGCCAAGATCTCCAGGGCTGACGCAATACATCCGGGCTATGGATTTTTATCCGAAAATGCCCGCTTCGCGGAAAGATGCATACAGGAAGGGATTATATTCATAGGTCCCTCACCAGAGGTAATAGCACAGATGGGAGACAAGATCATGGCCCGCGCAGTGATGCTAAAGGCCGGAATACCTGTTGTTCCGGGAACAGAAGGAAGCATGAATTCTCTCCATGAAGCTCTTAAATCCATTGAAGAGATTGGCCTGCCCGTTATTATTAAAGCTTCTGCCGGGGGCGGAGGCAAAGGAATGAGGTTAATAAATAAAAAATCAGAAATTTATAGCGGATTGACGGGATCGCGTTCTGAAGCCAGGAGCGCCTTCGGAGACGATTCGGTATATATTGAAAAGTATATATCATCTCCTCATCACATTGAATTTCAAATACTTGGTGACCAATACGGAAATGTTATACACCTTTTTGAACGTGAATGTTCAATACAGAGACGCCATCAGAAAATGATCGAGGAAACCCCCTCTCCTCTTATGACTCCCGAACTAAGGGATGAAATGGGAAAAGTAGCGGTAAAAGCAGCAAAAGCTATGAATTATACCGGAGCCGGCACTATTGAATTCCTCGTTGACAGCGACCTCAACTACTATTTTCTTGAGATGAACACACGTCTTCAGGTGGAACATCCCATAACTGAAAGGGTTACCGGTATTGACATAGTCAAACAACAAATCAAAATCGCTGAAGGCGAGCCTTTGAAATATATCCAGGAAAACCTCACTCAAAACGGCCACTCGATAGAATGCCGTATTTATGCTGAAGATCCTGACAATCAATTTATGCCCAGCCCGGGCAAGATCCATAAAATATCAGAACCACTGGGACTAGGTGTCAGAACTGATGGATACGTTTACGAGGGTTATGATATTCCGATACATTATGACCCTATGATCTCGAAACTGATTGTGTGGGGCGATACCAGAGATGAAGCTATATGCAGAATGCGGAGGGCTTTATATGAATATAAAATCACAGGTGTTAGAACATCCATAAAATTCATGGAAAGGATAATGAATAATACTAATTTCATTAAAGGAAAGTACGACACCCACTTCATTGAAAAAAATCAGGATCAACTCCTGAAAAACAAGCCCCCAAAAGATAGCGAAGACATGGTAATCATAGCGGCGTATATCGACTATCTCGACAGGATCAGCAGGGCACAATTCAACCACAAAGCCTTTGTGCCTGCTCAAAGCCGCTGGAAAAAATTATCACAATTGAATAATTTTTAGCAGGATTCATGACATTCGAAATAAAAATAAATGACCGTACAGCATGGGTTAACCTGCTCGGTCAAAATGGCAATCTTCTCAAAGTAGAGGTAGATGGTAAAATATATCAGGTTGATCTGCTTCATACTTCCGACGGAACATTCTCAATCCTTGAAGGAGGTAATTCTTATAACATTGAACTTGTTCCGGGCAAACAACCAAAAAAATATACAGCCCATACTCTCTATAACACCTATGACATCACAATTATTGATGCTGAAGCCCGGTATCTCATAAACAGGGAGACCAACGGCAAAGGCACCGCCTCAAAGAAGATCTCATCACCTATGCCGGGAAAAGTAGTTAAAGTCCTGGTAAAGGAGGGTGATATAATAAAAGCCGGCGAGACAGCTATAATTATCTCTGCAATGAAAATGGAAAGCGAATATAAAGCTCTTTCCGATGGCGTTGTAAAAAAAGTTAATGTAACTGTCGGAGAGGCTGTACAGGCGGATCAAATACTTGTAGAACTGGAATAAACAAAAAATTTTATGGATGATTTACAAAAAAAATATGACCAGCTCAATGAGTTAAACCTTAAGGCAGAGCTGGGCGGAGGAAAAGAACGCATTGAAAAACAACATACAGCAGGGAAAAAGACGGCCCGTGAAAGGATTGACCAATTGCTTGACCCCGGAACATTTGTTGAAATAGACAAGCTCGTAACCCATCATAATCACAATTTCGGAATGCAGGACAATAAAATATTGGGGGACGGTGTAGTTTCCGGCTATGGAAAAATAAATGAAAGACTGGTTTATGTATTTGCGCAGGATTTCACAGTTTTCGGCGGTTCTCTGAGCCGGTCCAATGCCAATAAGATTGTTAAAATACAAGATCTTGCCCTGAAAATGGGAGCTCCCTTAATAGGCCTCAACGATTCCGGTGGAGCCCGTATCCAGGAGGGGGTTGAAAGCCTGGCCGGCTATGCTGACATATTTTACAATAATGTAATGTCATCAGGCGTAATACCTCAGATTTCGGCAATTCTGGGACCCTGTGCCGGAGGGGCGGTTTACTCTCCTGCCCTGACAGATTTCATTTTTATGGTTAACGGGCAAAGCCATATGTTTGTTACAGGACCGGATGTTATTAAAACAGTTACGCATGAGGAAGTTACCAAAGAAGAACTGGGAGGTGCAGTTACTCACAGTACAAAAAGCGGAGTAGCTCATTTTTCGGGCGACAGTGAAGAACAGGTGCTGATGATGATCCGCGAGCTGATCAGTTTTATACCTTCAAATAATCTCGAAGATCCGCCTGTCAAATCGACAATTGATCCTTCCGACCGTGAAATCGAAGAGCTCCAAACCCTTGTACCTCCCGATCCTAATAAACCTTACGACATGCACGAAATAATCCAGAATGTTATTGATAATAAGCATTTTCTGGAGGTGCAACCACAATATGGCCAGAATATTATCACAGGATTTGCGCGTTTTGCAGGCCATTCTGTGGGGATTGTAGCAAACCAGCCGTCTCATTTGGCGGGAGTCCTTGACATTAACTGTTCTGTGAAAGCTGCACGTTTCGTCCGTTTCTGCGACGCATTTAACCTGCCATTGGTAACATTTGTAGATGTGCCGGGATTTATGCCGGGAATAAACCAGGAATTCGGAGGAATTATAAAACACGGAGCCAAATTACTTTATGCATTTTGCGAAGCTACTGTACCGAAAATTACAATAATTACCCGAAAAGCATACGGAGGAGCCTACGATGTAATGTCCAGCAAACATATCGGAGCCGACGCAAACTTCACATACCCTACAGCCGAAATTGCAGTAATGGGTCCTGAAGGCGCAATTAATATTCTATACAGGAAGTTAAATGAAAAAGAGAAAACTGAAGCTGTGGAGGAATACCGGGCAAAATTTGCAAATCCTTTCAGGGCGGCTTCTCTTGGTTATATAGATGAAATAATTCAGCCTAAGAATACTCGTGAAAAAATCATTGAAGCTCTTGAAATGACGCGAAATAAAAGAAAATCAAACCCTCCAAAAAAACATGGCAATATTCCATTATAGAGAGAATCTGTTTTATTTTTGCTGAGCAAGTTAAATCCCCGTTAATCAACAGGGAATAAAACTTCCGGCATCAGGCTGGCCGGGCATATCAATCAGAAGATTATTCCGCAGGACACCGGAATACAGGTAATACCCCCTGAATTTGACGCATAATAAAAATCTTACCTGTTAAAATCCAATAATCTGTTTGATTAATATTTTTTTATTTATATTTTTGCGCTTCCAAAATTTAGAAGTGTTTAATAATAAAAATTAATGAGCATGTTAAATCAGTATGAAACCGTTTTCATTTGTACTCCCGTTTTATCTGAGCCACAGATAAAGGAAACGGTAAAAAAATTCAAGGGCCTGATTACCTCCAATGGCGGGGAACTGGTTCATGAAGAGGATTGGGGCATGAAAAAACTGGCTTACCCCATTCAGCATAAATCAACCGGCTTTTTCTATTTATTCGAATTTAAAAGCAGTCCGGAATTCATTAACAAATTTGAAATTGAGTTTCGGCGTGATGAAAGGGTAATTAGATTCATGACTGTAAAATTGGATAAGTATGCAATAGAATACAGCGAGAAAAGAAGAAGATTACAAAAAGAAAAAACTAAAAAGGAAGCATAAAAAATGGCACAAAATACAAGTGAAATAAGATATCTTACCCCCCCCTCAGTCGAGATAAAAAAGAAAAAATATTGCCGTTTCCGGAAAAACGGAATCAAATATGTTGATTATAAAGACCCGGAATTTCTGAAAAAATTTCTTAATGAGCAGGGGAAATTATTACCCCGCCGTATCACGGGAACTTCCCTTAAGTACCAGCGCAAAGTGGGACAGGCTGTAAAAAGGGCGCGTCACCTTGCATTATTGCCTTATGTAGCTGATATGCTGAAATAGCAAAATACATAAAGGCAAACCTGCTATAGTCCGGCCATTAGTCCGGATCACAAACAATAATAATAACAAAAGAAGTATTTGAAATGGAAATTATTTTATTAGATGACGTTGAGCGGCTGGGCAGCAAAGATGAAATAGTAACTGTCAAAGACGGTTATGCCCGTAATTATCTTATTCCGAAAAAAAAGGCCATTGCTGCCAGTGATTCTGCAAAAAAGATATTGAAAGAAAACATTAAACAACGTGCGCATAAGGAAGAACGCCTCAGAGAAGAGGCTCAGGCTGTGGCTGAAAAACTTAGTAATAAAAAAGTTAAAATTGGAGCCAAGGTAAGCTCATCAGGTAAAATTTATGGTTCGGTTAATACTATTCAATTAGCTGAAGCAATCAACAAAAAAGGATTTCAAATAGACCGGAAACAGATTACCCTGCCTGAAGATGCCATTAAAGAGGTGGGTACATATACTGCAAAGATCAAACTCTTTAAGGATATTGTAATGGATCTCAATTTTGAGGTCTTTGGAGAATAAAAATACCTAAAATTTCAATCCGGTTCCCGCAAGACTCTTTTCTAAAAATTATCATAATGACTTTGTCTTTTCTGAAGCTTAAGATCCTTAAGCATAGATGATTTTGCATTTATGGTAAAACTGTAACTCTTCATATAGCCAAAGGGTACAAAATTAAATGACATCTGCCAGCAATGGAGGTCACGGTTCACATTGATAGTTGTGAAGGAAAACTCACGTGACATTATATCAAAATTAGTATTCATGCTTATCCGCCATTTATCGGTCAGGTTAAGATTACCCCTTACTCCAACGGTTTGTGTGAACTGGCCTTTGCCTCCCTCTGTCCGGGGCCCACTATAATTAAAGCTGTAGTCCAATCCAAAATCCCACGGAATATTAAAATCGGCATAATTTGAATAATCGCCTGGTAAAACATTTTCCTCCTCGATCAGTCTCTTATTTGCCTCAGACTCCTCCTCTCCCTTTTTAGACTGGAAATTCAGGCCAAATGATAAGTTTGCACGTGTAAGCCGGCCTAATTTGCCTAATCCCCTCTTTTCACTCCACACATATTTATGTATCCTGGTGCCCTGTTCATTAATCATATAAGGATCCAGAACTCCTCCCATATTGATGTTAATACCTGCAACAGTTGTTCTGGCCCTGATACTAACCGGCGCAAGATTGAGCGAATCTGCAATCAGGTTATAGGAAGTTCCCAAACTAAGATTATCTATAAGTTTAACCTTTTTAAACTTATCCTCACTATCTGTAGAAGTGGTATCCTTAGTATCCAATACTTTCATTTCCAAATTATTATTAACAGAAAATGAAATTGCTCCTGAAGCTCCTCTTCCTGGAGAACCTCCGTAAATACCTCCTTCATTCACGTCAAAATATTCTATACGTCCTGTAGTATCAACCTGCACAGGCTGCCAGTATCCAAAACGTTCAGCGCCGAAATCAGGACGGTAGCTCATACTCAGCGAGGGTGAGACCTTATGACGTATGCCCTTGATCCTGGATTTCGGATTCAGGGGCAGAAACATTCCGTAAATATTTGTTGAGGCGCTCAAGCTGTAAGAATAATCATACACCCTGTTAAACCCGGTAATAGTATCAATTTTTATATTGCCCGGCCTGCCATACTCATCATAGAACAGCTCATCTTCATGGTATGAGCGGTTGAATTTTTTGAAATACCATTTCTCATTATAGCTGAATCCCGGACTAACATTAATGTAATTAAAAAGACTAAAATTAGGAAGTGAAATAGGTAAATTGTGCTTGATACCGTTTTTCCAGTCACTTGCAAATGATTTTTGCAATATTTCCGATTCAGGAGCGGTTATGGAATTTCTGAGATTCCCGGTATAATTTACACCGAACTTTTCATACCATTTCAGCGTCCCGCTCCTTGTTTTGCTTCGAAAAGGATAAAATTTAGCCATGCTGAATGTCATCTCAGGCAATGAAAGTGACATAGAAGAATCAGTTGAATTCTGCGAATGCCTTAAGTTTGCGCTAAAATTAAAAGGTGTGTTTTCAAACTTTTTTGTGTATGATATGCTTGATGATTTCTGGGTACGCAGATAATTTTGTGCAGAATATGAATTTTGCTTGTCATAGCCGCTTGTTGAAAAATTTACGCTTGCTGAAAAAGACTGGTTCGGATTTGCTTTGGCATCCTGGCTGTGGCTCCAAACAACTGCAAACTGGGGCGACCGTGTATAAGTATCCAGTCCCCGTTCACCATATACATTAACAGCATATCGAAAATCAAACCCGCCGCTGAATTTATATCTTTTCCTATAATTAGTATGTAGTTTACCTGCCCATGATCCTTTGGAATATATATCTCCACGCACTGTCAGATCAAAGTAATCGCTTGCAGCCCAATAATATCCTCCGTCACGTAAAAAGAAACCACGGTTATTCTCTTCCCCGTACATGGGAACTAAAATACCTGATGAATATGTCGGGGAATTGGGAAAGTAACCAAAGGGGAGAATAGGAAAATATATGGGGAAGTCCTCAAGCACCATATAAGCCGGGCCTGTAATTATTTTATTATTTGAAATTACTTTTGCCTTGGTAAGATGGAGATAAAAATGGGGAGGATCTGCATCACAGGTAGTATATTTGCCCTGCCTCAGGATAAATGCATCTTCTGAAATCTTCTTCGTGCGTTTACTATGAACAAAACCCTCTCCCTGCTGAGTCACCACATCAGTAATAATACCTTTTTCAGTTTCAAAATTATAACGCAAAGTATTTGATTCAAATTCCTCATTCCCGTCTTTGAATACAGGTTTTTGTATTAAAGTGCCGGTAGAATCTTTTATACCTTCGGCATAAACCTCCTTTGTTTCAAGGTTAAGCTCAATAAAATAGGCTGTGAGTTCAATCTGCTGGTACGTCACCTTCGCATTGTTGTACATAAAAACTTTTTGTCCGTCGAAAGAAACGATAATAGAATCCTGGGCATTATAGTCAATCGGCGCTTCTATAACAGGAGCTGTAACAGAATCTGCCCTGACAGAATCCCTGGCAGCAACTGATCCCGTTACCAGTGTATCCCCGGTAATACTTTCATTATCAACAGTATCCGTCAAAGTTCTGTTTAATCTATGAAAATTTTCTTCATTTACCTGACAAAAAACAAGCAAAGAAATTGAAACCAGGAAATATGTAATAAATAATTTATGCACAATGTTTTCTGAATAATCCACATTATCAGTCGGCTCGTCGTGCAAAAATAAAAATAAGGGCTAAACATAAGCCTTAATAGATGCAAAATAATATTAATATTTATATTTTTGTTTTGATAATACCGGAAAGTATGAAAAAACCAGTCTCTTTCTCAGGTCTTTTATTATTATTAATCGCGGGGATCAGTTTAAATGCTTCGGTAAAAGCAAATAAACCAAATCCCTACGAAGGATCACGGATAACCACCGTTGTAATTGATCCCGGACACGGGGGAAAAGATTACGGCGCAACTTTCGGGAATGCAAGGGAAAAGGACATAGTTCTTGATATTGCCAGGAAACTGGGGAATTATATTTCCCTGGAATTTCCGGAAATAAAAGTAATTTATACCCGTGACAGGGATATTTTCGTACCTCTGTTCCGGCGTGCTGACATTGCCAATAAAAATAAAGCTGATCTGTTCATATCGATACATGTAAACTCTGTAAAAAGGGGTATGGCCCAGGGAACCGAAACATTTACCCTTGGACAGCACCGCACACAGGAAAATCTTGAGGTTGCGAAAAAGGAAAATTCCGTGATACTCCTTGAAAATGATTATTCTGCCACTTACGAGGGATTTGATCCTAATTCACCTGAATCATATATTATGTTTGAACTTTTGCAGGACGAATATATGGAACAAAGTGTTATGCTTGCCTCATATATCCAGAATCAGTTCAGGGAAAAAGCAAAAAGGATAGACAGGAGTGTAAAGCAGGCGGGATTTCTTGTATTGCGACGAACTACCATGCCCGGAGTGCTTGTCGAAACAGGATTCCTCAGCCATCCGTCCGAGCGCCGGTTTCTCATGACCGATACCGGAAGGGATTATCTGGCCTCTGCAATATTCAGGGCATTCAGGGATTATAAAAAAAATATAGAACAAAAAAGCAGCTTTCAAATCAGTACCGTTGCAAATGAAGATGAACAAAAAACAGTGCCGGCAACACCGGAATCTCATGCAGAATTACTTATACCCGCCCCCGTTAAAACAGGCAGCTTATACTTTTCAGTCCAGATAGCTGCATTTAAAGAACCAAAAGAGATAAAACCGGAAAACTTCAAAAACGAAAAAGATATATTCGGTAAGAATAAAGGAGATGTATATTGTTATTTTTCAGGAAAATTTTCTACATATGAGCAGGCAATACAAGAAAAAAACAGACTGAAATCAAAATTCAGCGAGGCTTTTATTGTAGCTTTTCAAAACAATGAATTAATTTCCTTAAAAAAGCATTGAGAAAAATGTAATTGCTTTTCTATTTACTTAATTTTACATTAGCAACTAACTAAGGTTATGTAACCTTGCAAAATAATGAACAATCACAGGAGGCGGGGTCAATTTATAAAACTGTTGTTAAATTATGACTTTACGGATTTATATGGAAGATTCATCTTTGAAAAAAAATCATGATATTAATCACGATATTTAAAATCTTTTGCAGATTTTTCAAAAAGGAAAATATTAAACCTGAAAATCTAAAATAAAACGAGCATGATTGTAAGCAACAAAAGAGAGTATGATCAAAAAATATACGAGTTCCATATGATACCCTTGAAACAATTAATTTCATATGAGAAGATAATGCTATCGATACGTTATTAATAAAAATTTTAAATACATGAGAGTTTCAAAATACACAAAACTTGGAATTTTGATGGTTTTTGCCACAGCAGTGTTAATCTGGGGTTTAAATTATCTCAAAGGCCAGGATATATTTAAACAAAGCAAATTATATTACGTAATTTATGAACGGGTCGGAGGACTGAATGAATCAGACCAGGTTATTTTGAATGGCTTTAAAATAGGACAGGTAAGAGATATCGGATTCCTGTCTGATACAAATGCCCGGTTACAGGTGACTCTTTCTATCGATGAAAATATTAAAATACCGGTTAATTCAGTAGCACAGATCGTAAGCAGTGATTTAATGGGGACACGTGCGGTACAACTTATTTTAAGCCGGAATACTGAGTATTACAAGACTAATGACACAATACCCGGATCTGTTGAAACCGGATTACGGGAACAGGTCAGTCAACAGGTATTACCTATCAAAAATAAAGCTGAAGAACTTCTTGGCACAATAGATTCTGCCATAACAATTTTAACTGTCATTTTCAACGAGGACGCCAGGGAGAACCTTTCAAAAAGTTTTACGAATATCAATCAGACTATTATAAATATAGAGGAGACAACTGCTGATTTACGGGAGATAGTAGAATCTGAAAAAGAAAATGTTAAAAATATCATTTCCAGTCTTGATGGCATAACATCTACATTTAATGCAAACTCTGCCCAATTGGAAAACACAATACAAAACCTGTCTGATTTTACTGACACTCTGACAAAAATTTCTCTTACACCAATTGTGAGTGATATAGTAACTATTTCAGAACGCATTAATGTAATCCTCGCAAAACTGGAAAATACTGAAAGCACTGCAGGCCTTTTGCTTAACGATGACAATCTCTATCAATCAGTAAAAACACTCTCATCCGATCTTAGCCTGCTGATCAATGATATCAGGATCAATCCAGAACGCTATGTGCATTTTTCAGCTGTTGATCTCGGCAAAAATGTTTACATTAACACATCTGATAAAACAGATAACAGTATAACCTTCAAAGTGCACCTGGTCTCGGGTGAAAACAAAGTACCTCTTGATTCTGAATATTTTGAAGGAATAGAAAACGTTGAGGAATACCAGACCGGAAGTGTATATACATATCTGACAGGAAAAACAAATTCATATACAGAGATCCTCGATCTCTATGATGAGGTTAAAGAAAAATTTCCCGATGCAAGTATAGTTGCATTCAAAAACGGACGTATAATAAAATTGGAAAAAGCCCTTAAACGTCTGAAATGATAGCTATAACTTGATAATATTATTTTTTATGATAACTTTAAACCATACACTACCTACCAGTTATAATATTATTAGACAAAAGCTTACATGTAAAAAATTAATTATCAATATGTTAAAAAATAATAGGAAATATTGATTTTTAACTCGTTCATTAATAAACCATTAAAATATAAATGAAAAAATCAAGTCAGATTCGACTTTTTTTTTAACTTTTTTTTCGTAAAATTTGTTTTCGGGAATTAAAGAAAATTTTTGTAGAACATCTAAATCAACCATTATTAAATGAACAACGATCATTTTTCTGCATGGGAAAAATGTCTCGGTATTATTAGGGACAATGTACCGGTAAGCAGTTTCAAAACCTGGTTTGAACCAATAGAGCCGGTCAGGTTGGAAAATAAGATATTGACCATCCGGGTGCCGAGTGCATTTTTTTACGAATATCTTGAGGAGCAATTTATTGATATCCTCCGGAAGACCCTCAGGATGGTTCTTGGAAACGGGGCTAAGCTGGAATACAATGTGGTAATGGGAAACTCAGCTGGAAATGAGGACCCCTACACTGTCAGCTACCCTACTAACAGCAATGTCAGAGTTCAAAATCAACCTTTAACGATTCCACTCAAAGCGGTTGACAAAAAGACAATAAAAAATCCTTTTATAATACCGGGAATCCAGAAACTTCAGATTGATCCGCAACTAAAATCTGACAATACATTTGAAAATTTTGTCGAGGGTGACTGTAACAGGCTTGCCAGAAGTGCCGGGTATGCAGTGGCCTGTAATCCGGGTGGTACAGCATTTAATCCTTTAATGATATATGGAAATTCAGGACTGGGGAAAACCCATCTTGGCCAGGCTATTGGCATTGAAGTAAAAGAAAATATGCCCGAAAAGGTGGTGCTCTATGTCAATGCCAATAAATTTCAGACCCAATTCACTGAAGCTACCAGAAATAATAACAGGAACGATTTTTTGAATTTCTATCAAATGATTGATGTGCTTATTCTGGATGATGTACATGAATTTGCCGGTAAAGAAAAAACCCAGGAAACCTTTTTCCATATCTTTAACCATCTTCATCAAACAGGGAAACAGCTAATCCTGACTTCCGACAAACCCCCCATTGAATTAAAAGGTATGGAGCAAAGATTGTTGTCAAGATTTAAATGGGGACTTACTGCTGATTTGATTGCCCCTGATTTTGAAACACGTATGGAAATTTTACGAAGAAAAGTGTATAAGGACGGGATTAATCTTTCTGATGAAGTACTTGAATATATCGCATCCCATGTTACTAATAATATACGTGAACTTGAAGGTGCATTGGTATCTCTTCTCGCCCAGTCGATGCTCAACAAAAGGGAAATAACCCTTGACCTCACGGCAAAACTGATAAATAAGCTTGTAAAGAACTCAAGAAGGGAATTATCTATAGAGTATATTTCAAAAGTGGTTTGTGATTATTTTAATATGCCTGTGGATACCCTTCAGACGAAAACCCGGAAAAGGGAAATAGTCCAGGCAAGACAAATAACTATGTATTTTTCAAAAAATCTTACTAAATATTCACTTGCCAGCATCGGGGCTCAAATCGGGAATAAAGATCATGCAACAGTTCTTCATGCCTGTAAAACAGTGAATAATCTGAAGGATACAGACAAAAATTTCAGGCAGTATGTAGAAGACATAGAGAAAAAACTGACAATGTAGTGCACGATACTTACAAAACTATTAAAAATCTTAGTGAAGGATTTTTTAAGGATAGGGGAAGCAAATTCCATTCTTATGCATATCCAGTACAATCAGAAGAAGATATTAAGGAAATACTCACTTCAATTAAAAAAGAACATCACAGCGCCCGTCATCATTGCTTCTCATGGAGATTAGGAAAAGAAGAAATATATCACAGGACTAACGATGACGGAGAACCTTCTTCTACAGCCGGGAAACCAATACTCCGACAACTTGAAAAATATAAAATTACTAATGTACTGCTTGTGGTAGTAAGATATTTTGGCGGTACGCTCCTGGGGACTGCAGGACTGATCAATGCATACCGTTCGGCAGCAGCAGATGCCCTGGAAAAAGCCGAAATAATTACCGGAACTATCGACACTGCCTACACTCTATCATTTCCCTATAACAAAATGAATGATGTGATGAGAATAATCGATAAGGAAAATCTTAACATCATCAGTACACAATATATAGAAGACTGCCGGTTGAAATTTTCTGTCCGCAAATCGAAAGCTTCCCATATTGAGAAAATTTTTAATCAGTTTGAAGATATAGATATAAAAAACTGTTAATAAGTTAGTGAAAAAATATTGAACAATCTTTGCATGCTTTAAATCTATTACTTTTACTTTTGATATATTATGATGCAACGTCAATTATACCATTACCATCATCTTCATGCAGGACAATCGGATGAATCTGCAATAATTCCCAATGTCAGGCGTTCCATCATTTATTTTCATAATCCAGGTAAAATAAATTTCAAAGAAAAGGTAAACCAGCCTTTTCTTTTTTTAAAAAAGCCAATATTTTACAGCCAATATAATATTGGCTTTTTTGTTGAAAAGAGTATCTTTTATTATTAATAATCAGAACTCATGAAAAAAGATTTAATATCAATTACAGATTATTCGAAAGAAGAATACCTGAAAATAATGAGGCTAGCTGCAGAATTTGAGGAAAATCCAAATCAAAATCTTCTTAACGGGAAAGTTGTGGCATCACTTTTTTTTGAGCCATCGACACGTACCCGGCTCAGCTTTGAAACTGCTATAAACAGATTAGGAGGAAGAATAGTTGGTATAGCCGATCCAAATAGTACAAGTGGAGCAAAGGGAGAGACCCTTCATGATACCATCAAAATGGTAAGTCAGTATGCTGATCTTATTGTCATGCGCCATCCCATGGAAGGATCTGCACGTTATGCTGCTGAAATTTCACACGTACCTGTCATTAATGCAGGTGACGGATCCAATCAGCACCCGACCCAGACCCTGCTTGACATGTATTCAATTTTGAAAACCCAGGGAACACTTGACAACCTCAATATTTTTATGGTGGGCGATCTGAAATATGGCAGGACAGTTCACTCGCTGATTATGGCTATGTCGTCCTTCGAAAATCCCATATTCAACTTTATTGCACCGCCGGAACTAAAATTGCCCCGGGAGTATAAAATGTACCTGCATGATAAAAATATCCGGTATTTTGAACACTATGAATTTACCGATATAATAAGTGAAGCAGATATAATTTACATGACAAGGGTACAAAAAGAGAGGTTCTCTGACCCTATGGAGTATGAGCAGGTAAAAAATACTTATGTACTGCGCAATTCAATGCTGAAAAACACAAAATCTAATTTAAAGATACTTCATCCGCTGCCAAGGGTCAATGAAATTAATGTAGATGTCGATACGAACACAAAAGCATATTATTTTACACAAGCCCTTAACGGAGTTTATACCAGGGAAGCTATTATATCACATACAATGAACCTGAAATAAGACAACATATTCCGGAGTTCCCGGATACAACATATAAATACGTTCTGAAAAATACTAATTTGCTTAAAAAATGCAGGCAAGGCAAACAATTAATTATAAATGGCCAATACAAATAACCTGCCTGTATGATACGAATGTAACCCTGTTCAGTATGATAC
Organism: uncultured Prolixibacteraceae bacterium; assembly: GCA_964540755.1. Classification (GTDB taxonomy): domain Bacteria; phylum Bacteroidota; class Bacteroidia; order Bacteroidales; family Prolixibacteraceae; genus JAAYJR01. The sequence continues at coordinate 85,226 of CAZIOB010000167.1, forward strand.
TGAATTTTTAATTAGTTTTTATAAACAATTATAAAATTTTAAACGAAACGAGCATGATAAATATTAACACAAAAGATAATAATTGAAGTGCGAGTTTCATATGATACCTTTGAAAATAATTAATTTTAATAAAATGGAAGATAAAAATAAAACAAAACCTAAACTGAAAGTCAGCGCTATCAGAGAAGGGACTGTGATAGACCACATACATGCATCCAATTTATTTAAAGTAATTTCTATACTTGGACTGGATAAGATTGATAATCAAATCACTTTTGGCACTAACCTGGAAAGCCATAAGCTGGGCATCAAGGCAATAATAAAAGTATCTGACAAATTTTTCAAAAATGATGAAATAAATAAAATAGCACTGATTGCCCCCCATGCCAACCTGAATATCATAAAAAATTATAAAGTGGTAGAAAAAAAGGTTGTAGAGATACCAAAAGAGATCACAGGCATTGTAAAATGTTTCAATCCGAAATGCATCACAAACCACGAAAAAATCACGCCGTCGTTTGATGTAATTGACACTTCGCCTATATCTTTAAGGTGTAAATACTGTGAAAAATTCACTACCGGCGACCAAATAAAAATACTGTA
>CAZIOB010000168.1:0-3926 GCA_964540755.1 uncultured Prolixibacteraceae bacterium
ATATTATTTTGCTTTCGAAATAAAAATGACCCAAAGAGTAACTAAATCTGACGCCAGAAATTTTCGTGGATTGGAAGAAATACTCAACAAACCCCTGAAAAAAGCTTTCATTTTATCTAACGATCCTGAAACAAAATATTATGGTGAAGAAATAATAGCGGTCAATGCTGCAATGTTCTTAGGATAACATACTTTAAAGGCTTAGTTGAAAATATTTATTATCAAACAACTAATCCGGCATCAAATTTTTAAATTATATCCTGATTCCCGCATCATCTTATCCAGGTCTTCCCGGTAAAGGCCAAATGTTTTAACATGTCTTTTATCGAAAAACTTTTTTGTTAAAAACCGGAAATCATGCAATTTTAAAATTGCCATCAAGGAGTTCAACGCTAAAATTAACTTTTGCTTTAAGCGCTCTGAAAACTTTTAAAACTGTCACTATGGTTACGTTTTTTACATTTCTTTCAATCCTGGATATTTGAGATTTCTGAACACCGATCAACTCTCCTAATTGAGATTGCGTCAAATGTCTCTCTTTTCTGGCCTGCTTTATCATTTCCCCTAACAAATCAAGCCTGAGCTCATATTCATACTTATCTCTCTTCTCAGTTCCAATTTTACCAATGATTTTATCTTTTGCTTCGTTCAAGGTATAAATTCTTAATTTCTTATTTTCCATGACTTATATTTTTTTTTCTGCTCAAAATATTGTTTCATAATAACTCTGGCTTTATGAATATCACGTTTCGGGATTTTATTGGATTTTTTTATTATTCCATGAGTAGCAATTACAAGTACATCAGTCGCAAGAAAATACCTTAGTCCCTGCTGATAATTGACATGATCCTGAAATATCCGTTACCACAATTCTCACAATTCTGACAGAGGCATGAGCAGTCCATAACCTGGAGGAGGCACAATACCAGGCACATTAAAAAACGATAGTGTGACAATATCACAAGAAGTGTAAGGCAGTGTGATGATCTAATAATTTTATTAGTTATCTTGCATTAATTACCTTTATGCCATAGCATATCGGTGCGAAGGCATACAAGAGTATGATTAAAACTCATGCGAGTTCCATATGATACCTTTGAAAATAATTAATTTTAATAAGATGAAAAAAAACAGAGTTATACTTCAGGCAATCATGCTGGTAATTGCCTTTTCCATTGTGGCTAAGGCTAATTCCATTAAAATATCGTATGATAAGCGGTCAGAATCCATCATTGATAACGAGATTAACTGGTCGGATTTCCTGGAACGTCATGACATTGTCTGGGAGGTACTGCCAGAGAAATTCGATCACGGTTCGTTTCATGGCAACGGTTTATTGGGCGCAATGATCTATAAAGACGCAGAGAACAGGTTGAGATGGGAAATCGGCCGTTCTGATGTGACTGCCCACAGACGTGACAATAACCGTTTGCCTATAGGAGGTCTTGGACTGGAGACAGTGGGAGATATCCAAAGCGGAACAATCCGGCTTGATTTATACAATGCCGAATCTACCGGTAACCTGGTCACAACAAAAGGAACTGTTAAGTTTCGGACATTTATTCATGCTGAGGAGATGGTTGTTGTTATTGAGCTTAAATGTACCGGTAGTGAGAAAGATTCTGAATTTAAGTGGTTGCCGGCAAAATGTGTTGACCGTGTTAATGTTGAATTATTTCCTGATGACAAGCCAAATCCGCCTCATCAAAATATCCGCGACGGGGAAGTTTCGGTATGCCTGCAGCCACGAGCGGCCGGTGGTGAGTTTGCTACGGCATGGACGGAGTCGTTTATCCCGGACAATACACGGCGTGTCTTTTTAAGTGTTGCCGATACTTATCCCGGTGTCGGCTCAGCACAGATAGCTACAGATATTGTACGAAATGCTGCAAAGGCTGATTTTCCCGGGATGATTGACAGTCATCGCCAGTGGTGGCATAACTATTATCCTAAGAGTTTTGTTTCAGTACCGGATGCCATGGCAGAAGGGTTTTACTGGGCACAGATGTATAAACTAGCCTGTGCTACACGCCGGGACAGGATGGTAATGGATTTGCTGGGACCGTGGTTCAGGGACACAGGATGGCCTCGTATCTGGTGGAACCTTAATATTGAAATTGCCTACTCGCCGGTTTACACTTCCAATCATCTTGAACTTGGGGAGTCACTGACCAATATGATGGACCGCAACAGGAAAAATTTTGCAATAAATGCCATGGAGCTTTACGGAGTCAATGACGGAGCCACTGTGCCGCATACTACCTGTTACGAGGGATTGCGGGGTGATGGCAGCCGGGCTCCTGATAAATATATTAATCCTGGTGATTTCACATGGGCACTACATAACTACTGGCTGCAATATCGCTATTCAATGGATACAACAATCATAACCGATCAGCAAAAGCATGCATTTTATTCATTGCTTCGCGGAAGTGTTAACGTCTATCTTCATATATTGGAGAAGGGTGATGATGGCCGGTATCATCTTCCTGTACTGATGTCGCCTGAGTATGCACAGGTAGCCGACAATAACTATAATCTCTCTTTGCTCCGGTGGGCTTGTCATACTTTGCTGGATATTTGTGAGAAGTATAACATCAACGATCCTCTGATTCCCCGATGGAAAGATGTGCTGGACAAACTTGTTGACTATCCTGTTGATGAAACCGGATTTATGATAGGCGCGGATATGCCGCTGGAAAGATCCCACCGGCACTGGCAACATCTGCAGATGGTATTTCCGCTTTACTTGCTTGATTTTAACGATGCCGGCCAGCGTGATCTTATAATGAAATCAATTTTGCACTGGCAGAATATTGAAAACGGCAAACAGATATACGGATGGTCAGATGCTGCAACATCTTGTCTTTATTCTGTTTTACAGGATGGAAATAATGCCTTCAGGCATCTGATAAGACACCATGAAAACAAAAGGTTTGTTATGCCCAATACAATGTATATCGAAGGTTCACCCGTTATAGAGTGCGCATTGTTTGCTGCCAAATCCTTACAGGATATGCTTCTTCAGAGTTGGGGAGGAATAATTCGTATCTTCCCTGCTATTCCTGATGTATGGGAAGATGTTGTATTCCATGATTTGCGTACGGAAGGGGCTTTTCTTGTAAGCGCATCACAAAAAGAGGGGAAATGTGAATGGATCAGGATAAAGAGTCTGGCTGGGCAGCCTTGTCGCATTAAGCCGGGATTTGACGGTAAATTCAGAGCCGAAGACCAGTCGGGCAGATCTGTACCAATTGTTGAACCGGAAAAAGATTTAATAGAAATTGACATCAAAAAAGGACATGAAATTATTTTGTATAATACAAAAAAAGCTCCTGAAGCAGCAGTAGGCCCCGTTCATCTTGACGTTAAATCATATAATTATTGGGGAAATAAATCAGGGTCCCTTTCCGGACAGTGATATAGTATATCAGATAATTATTCAGTTTATGTGCTTTTCCCTCACCTATGAAAATTTATTTTCATTTTTTTTATTCAGAATACTATTATTAGAGTTTACAGCGCTAAATTAGTATCGGCTTTTGTCAGAAAATTTTTAATTATTAATATTTTTATTTATAACCCTTTAAAAATCATAATTATGGATTACAAATTAATGAAAAATTGTCCCGGAATCAGAGAACTTAAAAAAGAAGAGTTGTGCAACATAGACGGAGGACTGGGAATCCTTAGCATAATCCTGGCTGCAGGGGGTATTTGCGCAGGTGCCATGTCCTATAAAAATTTTTGTGACAGTGTGAATAAAATGGGACAAAGAATCGGAGCTGCTATTGCCAATTAAGATACTTATGCTGAACTTATTTCTACCTAACCCGGACAAGCCGGAACCAAACAGGTTTGAAAAAGTTGGACAAAAATTTTTTCTTCTCTGGCCTCTGTCAATAAATAGTTACATAAGGCAGTCA
>CAZIOB010000169.1:0-35435 GCA_964540755.1 uncultured Prolixibacteraceae bacterium
GCTTGTGAAGCCCGAAAAATGTGAGTTTACTATTCGTAAATGACCATTTTGAGGGCAAGCATAACGCAGTCAGCGGACTTTATAGACAGACTCTAATTAATTATCGGCTTCAACACTATATTCCTGAAAGACACTTTTCCATGGTCTCCCTGCAGGTATATAGGTCCCGGCTTGAACACATCCGCAATTATGGCGCCACCCGTTGGACCGTGAACAGGCTGATTGTCAATGATAGTTGTGCCGTTCAGGATTACAGTAATATGACGGTTGCATAAGGTGATATCCATTGTCTGCCACTCCCCTGCCGGCTTTTCAGCAGTCATGGAAGGTGTGATCCTGCTGTAAACAGCTCCCATATTATGACTGTCAGGTTTCTTGCCGTAAGAATCCAGTACCTGGATTTCATACATGCCGCGGAGATAGACTCCGCTGTTGCTACCTGCAGGAACATTTACATCGACCGTCAGGTTGAAATCATTAAACTCACTGTTAGTGCGGATATTACTATAACTGACATGCTCTCCCCGCTTCTGAACAGGATCGTTTACCATCACACCGTCAACTACTTTCCATCCGCTTTCCCTGTCCGGGTTAGTGAGGCTCCACCCCTCAAGGTCTTTGCCGTTAAATAGTTTTACCGGATCGCCATACATTAATCCGGACAGATCAGGGGCAGGCGGAACATCAGGAAGCTTCCATCCTGCAAAACGGTTTTTTGTAACCGACAATCCATCAGGTGCCGGTGCAGTCATCACTCCCCGCAACTGGTCTCCGTTCCTTTTAAACTCAAAAAGTGAGGTCACCACATGAGTTCGTTTCTCACCGTTATCCATAGTCCTGGTAACTTCCCTGGTACGTGTAGCAACCATATTCTCACTATCGATGAAATAAATATGTGCAACAGGCAGAACACTTCCGCCCCTCCATAAAAGATCTGCATCCACAAAACCCGGGTCATCATGTATTCCTATCCACCCGACACCGCCACCTTCAATGGTCAATGTCCAGTTACCGATAAATTTAGCAGCGTAATCCTGAGCTTTGGCAATAAAGACAGTCGTAAAAACAACTGAAACAAGTAGCAGAGTATATTTTCTCATATTTTTAAAATTTTATTGGTTTATAAAATGATCACATTTTAAAACAAATTTATTCAGCCTTAATATTTTCACTGAATTAAATTACCAGTTATATGTCAATTTTTAATAATCGATTATTATAGATAAGCGGTAAAAGTAAATAATAATTCCGTGATGACATTACCCGCATGATAAAAATATATGTCCGTGCAAAACAGATATGCTTTATTCGTAAGGTAACACCAAATCACACGCCTCCGGAGGCATCCAGTGGGCATCTTTTCCATCCCATTTAACATTGCAGCCGATCGGATTTGTAACCGGTATGGAAACAGGGCGTCCTGATATCAATTCCCCCAATGTGCGGTCCAGATCATTTACCTTACTTTTCAGGGCTTCAATGGGCCTGTCAACCGCACGTCCTGTATATACCAGCTTACGGTCCTCATCGAAAACAAAAAAATGCGGTGTACGCAGTGCACCATATGCCCTTGCAACTTCCTGAGATTCATCCCTCAGATATTTCCATGGAAATTTATTCCGCTTCATACGCTTAACCATATGATCAAAATCATCTTCGGGATAGGTGTTAGCGCTGTTAGAGTTAATGCCGGCAAAGACAACTCCCGCGTTTTTATACTTTTCTGCTGTCCGCCTTGTCATTTCATCGCTTCCGAGCACATAGGGACAGTGATTGCAGGTAAAAAATATTACCAGAAATTTTGCATCTCTGAAGCTATCGGGTGAATAATTTTTCCCGTCAGTGGCAGAAAGGTTGAAATCTATTATCTTTTCTCCGGGTTGTAATGTGTATGCCATAATATTATTTGTTTTTGTTTATAAAAAATCTTACGTATTTTTATCCACGAACGTTAGCGCTTAGTCCTGATTATAAATCTTACGGCTTTCTTTTACTAATATAATTGAAAAGTATGAAATAATGAACCGCGAAAAGGCATTACAAAAAATTAAAGAGCTAAGGGAATATATTGAAGAACAAAATTACAGGTACTATGTTCTTGCAGATCCTCTTATAAGCGATTATGATTTTGATATGAAGCTGCGTGAGCTTGAACAGCTGGAGTCTGAATTTCCTGAGTTTGCTGATGCCGATTCACCCACACAACGTGTTGGCAGCGATCTGACAAAAACATTTGAGCAGGTTTACCACAGACAAAACATGCTATCACTTTCAAATGCCTATTCTGAAAGTGAGCTGATAGATTTTAACTCAAGGGTTGAAAAGCTGGCGGGAGAGGAATTCGAATATGTCTGTGAGCTTAAATTTGACGGTTCATCTATCAGTCTGCATTATGAAAACGGCAGACTGGCAAGGGCAGTAACCCGCGGGGATGGGGTAAAAGGGGATAATGTAACTAATAATGTACGGACAATAAGGTCGGTTCCCCTAAAATTAAGGGGAACCGATTATCCCGGTGATCTTGAAGTAAGAGGTGAAATACTAATGCCTTTCAGCGTTTTTGCTGAACTCAATGAAGAGAGAAAGCAAAAAGGTGAACCTCTTTTTGCAAATCCCAGGAACGCTGCAGCAGGCACACTGAAATTACAGGACCCGGCGATGGTGGCGTCAAGAAAACTTGATACATACATTTACGCTGTTCTTGGCAATGATATGTTATCTGACAGTCATTATGACAACCTTAAAAAAGCAGAAAAATGGGGATTTAAGGTTTCAAATGCTGTTTGTCTCTGCTCCGGCATGGACAGTGTTATGGATTATATAAAAAAATGGGATGTTAAAAGACATGAGCTGCCGGTCGCTACTGACGGTGTGGTCGTAAAGGTCAATTCTCTTAAGCTGCAGAATAAACTGGGCTTCACTGCCAAATCGCCAAGATGGGCAATTGCTTATAAATTCAAGGCAGAAAGTGCAAGGACGTTGTTACGGTCAGTATCTTTCCAGGTGGGCAGAATGGGAACAATCACGCCTGTGGCAAACCTTGAGCCGGTGCTGATTGCAGGAACAACAGTAAAAAGGGCTTCCCTTCATAACGCGGATGTTATTAAAAAACTTGACCTCCACATGGGAGACACGGTATTTGTGGAAAAAGGAGGAGAAATAATTCCAAAGATAACAGGTGTTGATCCGGAGGAAAGGCATCCCATGGCCGAACCGGTAAAATTCATAGATACTTGTCCCGAATGCGGCACACCCCTGGTAAGAAATGAGGGAGAAGCAGCTTATTATTGTCCTAATACAGCAGGATGCCCCCCACAGATAAAGGGCAGGATGGAGCATTTTGTAAGTCGCAGCGCCATGGATATTGAGGGTCTGGGACCGGAGACTATAAATCTGTTATACAATAAAGGCCTGATAAAGGATATTCCTGATATAATGGAACTGGAAAAAATTCCGGAAAAAATTATCGGACTGGAAACTATGAAGATACCGGAAAAGGACATTTTCACCGAACATTATAAGATTCCTGCCGAAAGGGTCCTTTACTGCTTCCGGGGTTCTCCGGGACTGAATATTTGCAGGGAGCTGACAGAGAAGTTCGATCTGCAGCAGTTGTTTGAAGCAGAAAGTGACAAGATAGCGGAGACCCTGCAGATAGATGCCAAAAAGGCTGAAAATATCCGTAAGTTCCTTAAAAAACACTACTCCCTGAAAAAAATGTTTGATGAACTGCATGACGAGAAGAAATTTTTCTTTCCCTCGGATATTCTGACAAACCTGGCAGGACTAGCCGTCGAAAAAGCTGAAAAAATTGAAAGGCATTTCACCTATTTCTATTTTATCAGTAAGGCACAGCCGGAAGAGCTTGAAAGTATTGAAGGTATCACTGCCGAAGATGTGGCAAAGCTGGCCGGTTTCTTTGAGAGAAAGGACATAGATCACCAGCGCCTTAACCATCTCAATAAAGTTAGTATTCAGCAGAAAACTTTCGAAAATATTGTCACGTCAATAAACAAATGCAGGGAGGCTCCTTATGAAAAAGTACTTTATAGCCTCGGTATAAGATATACAGGAGAAACAACTGCTAAGATCCTGGCCGGAACTTTTGGCAATATCGATAACCTGATCTCTGCTTCTTATGAGGAACTGGTGGCTGTTGATGGCATAGGTGAAAAAATTGCAGGAAGCATAATCGAATTTTTTAGTGACAAGAAAAATCTGCAGCTGATAGAAAGACTAAGACAGGAAGGACTGAACTTTGAGGACAGGGAGGACAGAAAGACTAAAGAAAAGGTTCTCGGGGGGCTCACCTTCGTTGTGACAGGAAATTTTGGCACTGCCAGTATCAGGGAGGAGCTAAAAACAAAGATCGAAGAGTTAGGGGGGAAGGTGGTTTCCGGCATTTCAAAAAATGTCAATTATATCGTTGCAGGAGAGAAACCCGGTCCTGGCAAAATAAAAAAAGCTGAGAACTTAAATATTAAAATCCTCAGCAAAGATGAATTCGATAAAATGTTTATCTAAAACAATTTTTTCGCACCGTCACTGATCTCTGCCACATAAATGTCAGCTTTCAGTCCTGTTTTTTCCTCATAATTTTTGCCCACCTGCTCAATGAATTTATCAATGGCTTCGTCTCTAACCACGCTGACAGTGCATCCGCCAAAACCTCCTCCTGTCATTCTCGAGCCTATAACACCGTTGATCTTCCTGGCCTCCTCGACCATTGTATCAAGCTCAAATCCGGTTACCTCATAATCGTCACGTAAAGAATCGTGTGAAGCATTCATCAACTCGCCAAATCGCTCAAGATTGCCTTTCTTCAATTCATCAACTGCTTCTTCGGTACGCTCAATCTCGCTGATAACATGTCTTGCCCTTCGCATGGCTGTCTGGTCTTCAAACTTATCCTCTATCTCTTTGAACTCTTCCCATGAACATTCAACCAGCATCTTTACCGGCTTAAACCTGCTGATCTCTTTAACAGCAGCATGGCACTCAGCTACCCTTTGATTATAAACTCCGGAATCGAGTTTGTGCGGACTGTTAGTGTTGGCAATAACTATTTTGGCTCCCTCCAGCCTGACCGGAACAAGCTCATAATCGAGTGTGTCACAGTCAAGAAAAATGGCGTGGTCTGATTTTCCCATTCCTGCTGCGAACTGGTCCATGATGCCACACATCACCCCTGCAAATTCATGTTCCGCTTTCTGAGCCATTTTTATCAGCTCAATACGGTCAACACCAAGATTCCATGTATCATTGATCCCCACGGCAGAAGCCATTTCCAATGCTGCCGAGGATGATAATCCCGCACCATTGGGGACATTGCCATAAATAAGGATATCAGCTCCTTCCTTAAACTCTGTCCCCCTCTTCATAAACTGGGCAAATACGCCTATCACATAATTAACCCACTCACTGCCAACAGGCTTGTTAAGATCTTTGACGTCCACCCCGGTCTTGTAATCAAGATTAAGGGAAGCGAGCCTTATCTTATTTCCCAATGTTTTCCTTATCATGAAATAGGTACCGAAACTTATGGCGCACGGGAATACATACCCCCCGTTATAATCTGTATGTTCTCCTATCAGATTTACACGCCCGGGGGCAAAATAGCAATTAAACGGGCCGTCTCCGTATTCAGATGCAAATTCTTTTTTTAACTGTTCTTCCGTCATAATATGAACTTTATAAAATTTATTATTTATGATTTATTTTTACTTATATCGCCTTAACAGCTACATAAAATTCTTATTAAACTCAATATCCAAAGGACAATCGTCATGAATTTCCAAAAAGTGTACGTTAATACTTGACAGCACACACGCTTTTCAGTTGCTGACAGCTAATATCATGACAGGGCCATAAAGAAACCTGGTATTAAAGTTGACGAAAATATAAAAAACATACAAATTTTTCGGTTTTTCTATAAACTATTCCTTATTATCAGCTTAGAAGGATTTCTGACTTTGCCATCTTTGCTGTAAAGGAGCATTTCCCCAAGTGTGACGCCCATTTGGGAGAAATCGGTTGAAATGGTAGTTATCCCGCCTGCCACCATCTCTTTTAACATAGTGTCGTTAAATGATACAATCCCGAACTTTTTCCCCAGTTTATATTTATACTCCTTTGTTATCTTAAGCAAATTAACCAGATCGCGGTCGGAAATCAAAAACCAGGCTTCATAGAGCCCGGGCCTTATCCCTTCCAAATTTTTTAATATTTCGTAACTGTAATTATTTTCTTTACAAAACCTTTCAAAACCTTTTACCCGCTCAGCAGGCTCTTTACCACCAGGATGAACAAAAACCAGCTTACGGTACTTTTTAATTAGATCAGCTCCCTCGTTAAGGGCATCATAAAAATCTTCCTCGAAATCCTGGAAAACTACAGGAAACTCAGAAAGGTCAGGTTTCAGACGATCGACAACAAAAACCCGCCCGGCCGGAAGCCTCGAAAGGAGTCTGAATGTATTGTTAAAATTAGCAGGCATTATTATATAGGAAGTAAAATATCCAATGCTTTCCAGCAAAAGTTTTCTGAATACCTTATAATTAAAATGATGAAAAAACACCTCAATGCTTGCTTTATCCTTAATGGTGTCTGCCAGGGAATTATAAAGGTCTTCCTTGAAAGAATTCAACTCGTCGAACAATACAAAAACCTTTTCTTCGGGATGTATCTCAGTAGAGACGATATAGTAACCTTTACCAGGCTGACTAAGTATTATACCCCTTGCTTTAAGTGAATTAAAGGCTAACATTACAGTATCACGACTTACGTCATACACTTTGCATATTTGGTTAATAGAAGGCATTTTGTCGCCTTTTTTTATCTGGCCCTTCAAAATAGCGTTATTAACACAGTCAATTATCTGCCTGTACTTTGGCTTAGCCAATCTTGTGTCTATTCTAATGATTCGTTTTAACATCCAGGTTTTCGTTTTAACAAAAATAAGAAGATTTTGCGTATATATGCCATTTTACTCAACAATTTTGCCTACCGGTACCCACTGGTCAGAGGATACTCCGAATAAATGAAATAACATTATACTGTATTTTTTTTTACATTTGAATCGAAATTTGATATTCTGTTAAGGGAATAGGAAAGATATTTTATTAGTAATTATTATAATTTTTTAATGATGAAAACCATAATAGAACTTTTTGAAACTGCCAATGAAAAGTATCCTGATAATGTTTACCTCAGGGAATCGAAAAATGGTAAATATGAAAGCACTACTTATAAGGAGACAAGGGAGCAGGTATTAAAACTGGCTGCAGGATTACTGGCTATGGGTTTTGAGAAGGGAGACCGTACAGGTCTGATTGCAGACGGATGCAATAACTGGATAATCAGTGAGCTGGGCATTCTTTATGCAGGCGGTATAAATGTTCCTCTTTCTATCAGGCTGCATGAGGGTGAGCTGATCTTCAGACTGAAGCACAGCGGAAGCAAATATATTTTTGTTTCCCGGCCGCATGCTGTAAAGGTTGAAGATATAAGGAACAAGCTGCCCGACCTGGAAAAGGTTATATATATGGATGGCAAGGATAATCCCGGTAAAAATGATGTTAACCTTGCCGATCTGATAAAAAGCGGGGAGGAATACCTAAAAGAGAACAGGGAAAAGGCAGAAGCTGTCTGGAAAAACATAAAACCTGAGGATATGGCCAATATCAGCTATACTTCCGGCACCACTGCCGATCCGAAGGGTATCATCCTTACCCACCTGAATTATGCAGCCAATGTGGTGCAGTCCAATACTCTCATGGAACTGCAATCTGAATGGTGTACCCTGGCAATATTGCCGTGGGACCATGCCTTTGCCCATACCTGTTGCCTCTATGCATTTATGTATAAGGGTGCAAGTATCGCCTCGGTGGAGATAGGCAGGTCACCTTTGGAAACTTTAAAAAATATTCCGAAGAATATAAAGGAGGTTCAGCCCGACCTGATGATGAGCGTGCCCGCATTTTCAAAAAAATTCAAATCTAATATTGAAGCACAGATACGGAAAAAAGGTAATACTATAAACAAACTTTTTCAGTTTGCTCTTAAGGTGAGCTATTTATATAATGGTATGGGATATAATAAGGGAAAAGGATGGAGGATTCTTGTTAAGCCGCTGGTATCTCTTTTCGACAAAATACTTTATAAGAAAATCAGGGAAGGTTTTGGAGGAAAATTAAAATTTTTTATAGGTGGCGGGGCACTGCTTGACATTGATCTGCAGAAGTTCTTTTATGCCATTGGAATACCTGTTTGCCAGGGATATGGGCTTACCGAATCTGCCCCGGTAATATCTTCAAATGCTCTTCATGCAATTAAATTCGGATCTTCAGGCCGGCTGGTAAAATATCTTGACCTGAAAATAATGAGTGAAGACGGCGACGAGCTTCCGGTTGGAGAAACAGGAGAAATAGTTGTTAAAGGTGATAATGTAATGAAGGGATACTGGAAGAATCCTGAAGCCACAGCTGAGACCATAAAAAACGGATGGCTTCATACCGGGGACCTTGGTTATATGGACAGCGACGGATTTCTTTATGTATTAGGAAGATTTAAAAGTCTGCTGATAGGAAACGACGGGGAAAAATTCAGTCCCGAGGGTATAGAAGAAGCTGTTATAGAAAAATCACCCTTTATACAGCAAATAATGCTTTATAATAATCAAAATCCTTATACTACAGGTATCGTGGTGCCTGACATTGAAGCAATAAACCGTGAACTGAAAAAACACGATATTGTGCCGGGAAGTGATGAAGGTAATGAAAAGTCAGTTGATCTGCTTTTAAGTAATCTAAATGAATTTAAAAAAGGCGGGCAATATGAAGATATGTTTCCGCAACGCTGGATTCCTGCAACATTTGCTGTTCTTCCGGAAGGATTTACCCAGGAAAACGGACTGCAAAATACAACAATGAAAATGGTCAGAGGGAAAATATGTGAATATTTCGCTAAAGAACTTGAATTCCTTTACACTACTCAGGCACGTAATATAAAAAATGAAATGAACCTCTCAGCAATAAAGAAATGGAATTCATAAAATCAAACCCTTTTTATGATAATTGAAACTTTTTCATATCCCAGGGCTGCAGTCATAGGAAACCCGTCGGACGGGTATTTTGGTAAAACCATAGCATTCCCGTTCTCAAACTTTAAGGCGAAGGTTATGCTGTACCATACTCCCGAACTGGACATACAGCCGCAGAGACTGGATAAAACACGATTTAACAGTATTGACGAGCTGATTGAAAATGTTAACCTCTCAGGCTATTATGGCGGAATACGATTGTTAAAAGCAACTATTAAGGTCTTTTACGATTATTGTCGTGAAAATAACATACAACTCGACAAACGTAATTTTACTATCCGCTACAATTCGGATATACCGCTGCGACTGGGACTGGCAGGGAGCAGTGCAATAATAACAGCATGTATGAAGGCTCTGTCTGCTTTTTATGGAGTCTCAATCCCTAAACCTGTCATGGCAAACCTTGTCCTTAGCGTGGAAGATAAGGAGCTCGGCATTGCGGCAGGACTTCAGGACAGGGTTGTGCAGGCATACGGACAGCCGGTTTATATGGACTTTAACAGGCAGTTAATGCAGAAACAGGGTTATGGCCACTACGAGGTACTGGATCCGGCTTTGTTCCCTGACATGTATATTGCCTTCAGGAAAAATCTTTCCGAAGGTACCGAGGTACTGCATAATAACCTCCGCGCTCGTTTTAACATAGGAGAAAAAGCAGTCATTGAGGCTATGGATAAATGGTCCGGTTATACTGAAAAATTCCTTGTGGCTATGCGTAATAACGATTGTAAAACAATGCATGAACTGATAAATGCCAATTTCAATCTCCGGGCCAGCCTGATAAAAATAAGCCGGGGCAATACTGAAATGGTGGAAGCTGCCCGTTCAGCCGGGGCTTCCGCAAAATTCACAGGATCAGGCGGAGCTATCATAGGCACGTACGGAAATGAGAAAATTTTCCAAAAACTGGTACAAACACTGGATGAAAAAGATATAGAAGTAATAAAACCAAATATAGTAAACTCATCTGAAAATGATTAAAAAAGCTGTTATACCTGCTGCGGGATGGGGAACGCGTTTTCTGCCTATAACAAAATCGCAACCCAAGGAGATGATTCCTATTGTTGACACGCCTGTAATACAGTATGTTGTCGAAGAAGCCGTCTCCAGTGGCATTACCGATATACTGATGATCATAGGGAAGGGAAAAAGGGCTATTGAAGAACATTTCGACAGGAGTCCGGTACTTGAAGAATCCTTACTGAAAAAAGAACAATACGATCTGCTGGAACAGATAAAAAAAATATCTAATCTCGCCAATATACATTTCGTGTGGCAAAAAGAGATGAACGGTCTGGGTGATGCAATACGTTATGCACGCTACCATGTTGGCAATGAACCTTTTGCCGTCCTGTTGGGCGACACTCTCATAAGTGGTAAGGGGGATCCGATAACCAAACAGCTTATCGATGTTTATGAAAAATACAAGAGCTCGGTGGTAGCCCTGGAAGAGGTACCGATGGATAGTATCAACCGTTATGGGGTAATCAGGGGAAAAGAACTGTATAAAAATGTGCTTATGGCAGAGGATTTCATTGAAAAGCCGGATCCGGAGGAAGCCCCTTCAAATCTTGCCATTGCCAGCCGCTATATCTTTACGCCGGAAATATTTCACTTTCTGGAGAATACATCTCCCGGAAAGAACAATGAGATACAGCTTACTGATGCCATGCGTGATATGGTCAGGAAGTATGCTATGTATGGCCTCCGTTTTGAGGGGACCAGGTACGACATAGGCAATAAACTTGATTTTATTAAGACCAATGTAATATACGGACTTATGAATGAAGAGATAGGCAGGGAACTTGCCGGATGGCTGAGAGATTTTGCAGGAAAACTAAAGCGGGAAGCAGTATGATCAGCCTTTTTTCTTCACCTCATGCAGGCCACATTCTTTGCCGGTGTTTTGTTCCCACCACCAGCGGCCGGCCCGGAAATCCTCTCCTTCACTTACTGCCCTGGTACAGGGTTCGCAGCCAATACTGACAAAACCTTTATCGTGCAAGACATTATAAGGTACATTATTTTTCCTGACATATTCTTTTACCTGGTGCAGGCTCCATTCCAAAAGAGGATTAAATTTAATAATATTATTCCCGGGATCCCATTCAAATTCTTTTAAATCCTGCCGGTTTTCCGACTGCGAAGCCCGAAGTCCGGTAATCCATATCTTTTTCCCTTTAAGGGCACGCTTAAGGGGTATCACCTTCCTTATATAGCAACATTCTTTCCTGTTTTCGACCGATTCATAAAAACTGAATGGCCCCTTTTCGGTCAGTAGTTTTTCTACCTCCTCTGCAGGAGGGAAATATACTTTAACAGGTTTTTTATATCTTTCACGGGTTCTGAGAAATACTTTATATGTCTCCTCAAATAAACGTCCTGTGTCAAAGGTCACTACTTCAACAGAAATATCATTGCTGAATATGATATCTGTAATGACCTGGTCTTCATATCCAAAACTTGTTGTAAAAATGACCTTGCCCGGATATTTATTGACCAGGCAACTCATCTTCTCCAATATGGTCTTCCCTTTTAATAATTCCTCTAAAGCCCTGTAATCCATTATTTTTTAAAACCTAAATATAATAAACTTTACAAAATTGCCCCGGATTAACCCGCTTATTAGAAAACAAGCATACATCCCGGCGTTTATGAAATCACCTCAGTTGTCATACAGGTGCCGGTATATCATTAATGCAACCCATGCATCTGTTGCTGCATAAACTTTCTGTGCTTCCGTAAGGACCGGCGCCTCCCAGTTTGACAACTGCTGTGATTTTGAAATACGGAATCCCAAAACAATTGCTGAAAGCTTTTTCAGACTAAAATTCTGGATGCCAAAATCCCTGACATGATCCTGCAAATCAACAAAACCATCAGGATCAAACTTCTTCATATTCCTGAGTGCTTTTATATCATCATGAATAGCCACCCCGGGTTTTATGATTCTGTCGTCGGACAGTATCTCTCTGATCTCAGAGGGTAGCCCTACCTTGTTCACCCTTATCAAAAATGCCCGGTCAGGTGTGGACAACTGCAGCAAAGCAACTTTGTTAAACTTTCCTTTTCTGAATGACGGACGCGTTTCTGTGTCGAAACCCAGAACCGGACTTGTTGCCAGCATCCTGGCCACATCTTTTATCTGACGCCTGCTGTCCACCACTAAAATATCACCCTCAAAATGGCGGAGGGGAAAATTATACAACTCCTCTTTGCTTATACTTTCTTTAAACATATTACTCTATTTCTCATGGCCGGAATCAAAAAATTTCTGGAACCATCCGGGCCGGCCCCCTTCAGATTGCACGCCGGAATTACCAGGTGCTGTGTTATTATTATCCAGGTCAACATTTCCCGTAAGAAGCATATGAACTGCCCTGAGCACATTTACCAGCCGCTGTCCCCAGAACTCCCCGAAATGATAAACACATTCATAAAGTGAATCGTTCATCACTGATTCGTCACCTATACTATAGGAAGTAAGGAAATCTTTCAGATCCTGGTAAATGTCAAGTAAATTCTCAGAGATACTCGCTGTGGTAATCTCTTCGCCGAACTGTATATCAGGATCGAAAACTTCATAATAACTGTCATGTTCGCCCAAAACTTCCATCCATCTTTGCAGAAGGACATTATACTCCATTTCTGTAACAAATTTTTCCAACTCCTCATCGAGCATTTTTTCAGTCCCCGGAAGGGTAACAGCCTTAACATATAACAGTGGCAAAAGCAGCTGCAGTTTCTCCAGATTTTCCTGTAATGATAAATTGCGGACATTCTCTGTAAGATCGCAAAATTCCTTTGCTACGGTTATGAATTCAACCACTTCCCGTGAATAAACAAGCGAATTTATACTATCATTATCCATTTTTTCGTAATTGAAACAAATACAAAAGTAAAAAAGATTTTCAATATGAAGCTTAATGTTCCACAGTGTCATTCCCTCCATTCAAGTTTCCGGTCAATCCGCCAGACAATTTTATCATTGTCCATCAACCACTTAACAACACTGGTTACTTTTTCCCTGTTACTTTTAATTGCAATGAGAAGACTTTCATAATCACGCGGCGTCCCGAGGGCTCTCCTGATCTCGTCACTTATCTGGTCAAATTCGTAAGAACTTAAACCCCTGCCGGCCATATTCCGGCAAACATCGCAAATCCCGCAGGCAGGCGGATCGTCTTCGCCAAAATATCTGAGAAGCATCCGGCTCCTGCAAGTGGTAGTGCTGACAGCATAATTGATGACTGCTGAAATCCTTTCCGTGAACTCTTTTTTCCGAAAATCGTAATTCTCTTTGGATATCCTTAGCCTTTCAGTCTTTATACGCTCCCTGCTAAAATAAATATAAGGAGTGCGTTTCCGGGGGACATAATCAATGATCCTGGATTTGTTAAGATATTTAAGATAATTACAGATTGCTTCCCTGCTGATACCTGCGCGTTTAGCCAGCAATTCTTCATCAATTGCAACATATCCGGTAAAGAGTCCCGTGTATGAACGGAGGATAAGCTTTATAAAACTGTCAAATTCGGCATTAGCTACCTGAAATTTATAAAGATCATCACGGGAGGTTATAAAATGTAAACGTGACGGAGTGTCTATCTCCTCGGTAAATTCAAGGTATCCTTCCCGTTGTAATATCTTCAGACTGTTATATACTGTTGCAGGCCGGAATTTATATGATTGTGAGAAATCCTGAAGGCTGAATTCATAAACCTGGCCTTTCCCAAATCCTTCGGCAATCTGAAAATAATTGCACAGCGACTGATATATCTTTTTTATATTATCCTGATCAGGAAAGGCTAACCTGATATGCTTTTTTAAACGTGCCTTGTCAGCATTGTTAAAAAGTAAAACGGCAGCAGCTTTCTTTCCGTCACGCCCAGCCCTGCCCGCTTCCTGGAAATAGGCTTCCAGTGAATCAGGGGGATCAAAATGTATAACAAACCTGACATCCGGTTTATCGATACCCATACCAAATGCATTAGTGGCCACAATGACCCGCATCTTGCCTTTCAACCATGCATCATGCTTTTTTCCACGCTCTGTATTTGTAAGTCCTGCGTGGTAATAATCAGCAGCAAGTCCGTTATTCCTTAACTCTTCTGCAATCTTACGGGTAGCTTTCCTGCTTCGAACGTAAATAATTCCCGATCCCTTTACTGTCCTTAAGGTTTCCAGTAAATATTCAATCTTGTTCTCCTTTATACGCACAAGGTAGCTGAGATTCTCCCGCTGAAAGGACATTTTGATAACATTAGGTTCCCTGAAGCCCAGCTTCTCCTGTATATCCTCAACCACGCGCGGAGTTGCAGTGGCTGTTAATCCCAGTACAGGCACTTCAGGTAATATCTCCCTTATCCTCACTATCTGAAGATAACTGGGACGAAAATCGTATCCCCACTGGGAAATGCAGTGAGCTTCATCCACAGTAACAAGATTAACATCCATCTTCTCAAGACGCTCCATAAAGTAGGCCGAGTTAAGCCTCTCGGGAGAAACATAGAGGAATTTATATTCACCCCATACAGCATTGTCGAGAGTCAGTTTTATCTCATATTGCGACATGCCGCTGTGTATCTGTAATGCTTTGATTCCCTGACGCTTCAGATTCTCCACCTGATCCTTCATCAAAGCAATGAGCGGGGTGATAACAATACATATCCCTTTTTTTGACAGTGAGTAAACCTGGAATGTAATTGATTTGCCTCCGCCGGTGGGCATAAGTCCGAGAGTATCCCTGCCGGCAGCTACAGATTTAATGATGTCAAGCTGCAACGGCCGGAAATCGTTATAACCCCAGTGACTAACCAATATTTTCCTGAACTCATCCATAATATCTGTTCAATAAATAATTATCCGGCATCAGAAATTCATCAAAATTATTTCAAAACTTTCCATAATATCTTTATTCCTGTATTTATTTTATAATTATCCACCCCATCTTAATTTTATCGGCCAGGTATATAACTGAGCTTATATACTCATTGAATATATTCATTTCACAGTTGATTTCAAATACTAACCCGGGGTCTCGTAATGCTTACGTCATATATTTTGCTTTGTGTCACCGGAATGTTCCCTGTTATCAGTCTCCCGGTTCATATAACACCTGACAATGTGTGTAAAAATAACATTTCCCCTGTCGTTTAACAATTTTTATTAATCTAAAGGTGGTCAATCTCAAGATAATTAAATAGGCATAATGTTATTTTTTTGTAGTTTTGCGCATTAAATTATAAAATTAAAACAGATGTCGTTTTTATCCGAGAAAATAGCTTTCGAAGGCCTGACCTTTGATGATGTGCTCCTGGTTCCTATGTACTCTGAGATCCTGCCCACCCAGGTTGACCTGACTTCCCGTTTTTCCAGGTCAATTGCTATAAATGCTCCTGTTGTTACTGCTGCAATGGATACGGTAACAGAACATAAAATGGCAATAGCAATCGCCCGCGAAGGAGGTATAGGCGTAATTCATAAAAATATGAGTATTGCAGAGCAGGCACACCAGGTAACCACTGTGAAGAGGGCTGAGAATGGTATGATCTTTGATCCTGTGACCATAACCAGGGAAAAAAAGGTGGCAGATGCCCTGGATATCATGCATAAATTTAAAATTGGAGGCATACCGGTAGTTGATCATGAAGGCCATCTGGTAGGGATTGTCACTAACCGTGACCTCCGCTTTGAAAAGGATATGGATAAGCCGGTTGAAGAGGTAATGACCAAAGAAAACCTGGTATCAACGACCGAGTCAACTGATTTGGAGAAAGCAGCTGAAATATTACAGCAATATAAAATTGAAAAACTACCTGTTGTCGATAAGAATAATATACTCATCGGACTCGTTACATACAAGGATATTACCAAGGCAAAGGATAAACCACTGGCCTGTAAGGATGAAAAAGGAAGGCTGCGGGTAGCGGCAGGGATAGGAACGAATTATGATACTATGGACCGTGTGGATGAACTTATCAGGGCACAGGTTGATGCGCTTGTATTAGACACTGCACACGGACATACAAAATCGGTTATCGAAATGCTGAAAAAGATCAAAGCAAAATATCCTGAAAAGGATGTGGTGGCCGGAAATGTCGGTACTGCGGAAGCCGGCCTGGCACTTGTAAAAGCAGGAGCTGATGCAGTCAAAGTAGGAATAGGCCCGGGATCGATATGCACGACAAGAATAATAGCAGGTGTGGGTATTCCTCAGCTGTCGGCTATATACGCTGTTTCAAAGGCCATAAAAGAAAGTGATGTGCCGGTTATAGCAGACGGAGGAATAAGGTATTCGGGCGACATAGTAAAGGCTATTGCATCGGGAGCCCATTCGGTAATGGCAGGAAGTTTATTTGCAGGAGTAGAGGAATCACCTGGTGAAACTATCCTTTACCAGGGAAGAAAATTTAAATCATACAGGGGAATGGGATCAATTGAAGCCATGCAAAAGGGATCAAGTGACAGGTATTTTCAGGATATGGAAGAAGATATGAAAAAGTTGGTGCCGGAAGGAATTGTTGCACGTGTGCCGTACAAAGGGACATTATATGAGGTGCTGTTTCAGCTGATCGGGGGACTTAAAGCAGGTATGGGATATTGCGGCGCTTCCAATATAGAAATACTGCAGAAAGCAAAATTCACCAAAATAACAAATGCCGGAGTCCTGGAGAGCCATCCGCATGATGTGGCAATAACAAGGGAAGCTCCGAATTACAGTACACGATAAATGATATTTAAAATATTAAATAACATATCACTATTATGGCCGGGTTTCAGGCACCCGTGGAACAAAGGGAAGTCCGAACTTCCCGGGCCTGTCGGGAATTTACAAATTAAAAATATCCCGGGTTTAATGTTCTCATCAGTAACAGGGGCATTTCTACTTATGGCTGTCATTCTTTCCGGTTGCAATAATAGCAATCCACAAAACAATGATGTTATTGCGCAAGTGGGAAATAAAAAACTTGACAGGTCGGAAATAGCATCGGTCATACCAAATGGCACAAAGCCCCAGGATTCAGTGATAATGGCTGATGATTACATAAAAAAATGGATAAAACAGGAATTAATGATTAAAAAGGCAGAGGAAAACCTCGCCGTAAACCAAAAAAATGTTACCCGTGAACTTGAAGAATACAGGAATTCTCTTATAATTTACAGATATAAAAATGAACTGATTGCACAGAAGATGGATACAACTGTTTCTGAAAGCGAGATAATTGATTATTATTCCAATAATGCAGATAATTTCCTGCTGAAAAAAAATATTGTAAAAGCGATCTTTATAAAAATACCTGAAGAATTTGCCGATCCTGAAAACCTTAAACAAATGTGCCGGGATGTTACTGAAGAAGGGATTATTGAAATAAGGGATTATTGTATCCAATACGCAAAAAATTTTGATATTTTTATGGATAATTGGGTTGATTTTGAATTGGTTATCCAAAATATTCCTAATATTATTGAAAATCCGGAGCGCTTTTTGCGGAATAATGACATAATTGAAATGAATGATTCATTGTATTATTATCTGGTTTCTATCCGGGATTATAAACTAAAAAATGAACCGGCTCCCCTTGAATATGTTGAGGAAAATATTAAAAACCTGATATTGAACAGGAGAAAAGTAGAATTCCTGAAAGATTTGGAAAACCGGGTATATACGGAAGCTGTCAGAAAGAATGAATTTAAAATTTTTGATACGGAAAATGATTATGCAAACTAAATTTTATAAAATAGTGTTATTAATACCGGTGCTGATCTTTGCCGGTACACTGCTTGCTCAGGATAAAGTTATTGATCAGATTGTTGCTATAGTTGGCAGCAATATAGTCCTTAAATCAGAAATCGAAAAGATGTATATTGACCAACAGGCACAGGGGATAATATCCCAGGGGGATGTGAAATGTGAAATCCTGG
Source organism: uncultured Prolixibacteraceae bacterium (assembly GCA_964540755.1). GTDB lineage: Bacteria > Bacteroidota > Bacteroidia > Bacteroidales > Prolixibacteraceae > JAAYJR01. The sequence goes on from CAZIOB010000169.1 coordinate 18,026, forward strand.
AAAGATTTCTGATTGACAAGCTGATGATCGCTGAAGCTGAAATGGATACGCTTATTGAGGTTACCGACAGCCAGGTAAACCAGCAAATGGATGCCCAGCTTCAAATGTATGTGTCCCATTTCGGTTCTGAACAGGCTGTAGAAAATTTTTTCAAACAACCTATAGTAGAGATTAGGGCTGAAATGCAGCAGGTCATCAGGAATCAGCTCCTTAGCTCCCAAATGCGCAACAAGATTGTCCAGGATGTGAACGTTACCCCTTCTGAAGTAAGACAATTCTACAGAACCATGTCAGAAGAAGAGATACCGACTATCCCGAAGCAATATGAATATGCACAGATAACTATCAAGCCTAAAGTCTCACTCCAGGAAGAAAACAGGGTAAAAGCCGAGTTGCGTGAGCTTAAAAGACGTATAGAAGAAGGAGGAAGCTTTGCTGCTATGGCAGTAATGTATTCTGAAGGGCCATCAGCTTCAAACGGAGGCGAGATAGGATACCAGGGAAGGGCTCAGCTGGACCCGGAATATGCTGCCAGGGCTTTTAACCTTAAAGAGGGAGAGATCTCAAATGTAGTGGAAAGTGAATTCGGGTATCATATTATCCAGTTGATAGACCGCCGGGGGGAAAAGGTCAATACAAGGCATATTCTCATGAAGCCCGAGATCACCATAGAAGATAAAGAAGATGCATTTACCAGGCTGGATAGCCTTGCAAGTCTGATAAGACAGGAAGAAATAAGTTTTGCAGAAGCAGCCAGGTTGTTTTCTTCGGATAACAACACTAAAAATAACGGAGGAATAGCCATTAACCCAAATGATATGTCTGTAAAATTCACCGTGGAGGAACTTGACGGCGATGTGAGCAAGGTTATTCCAAATCTTAAACCCGGCGAAATATCAGAACCATTTGAAACAATTGATCCCGAAAGCAGGCAGACAGTTTTCAAAATAATTAAGGTGATAAATGAAACAGAAACTCACAAAGCAAATCTGCAACAGGATTATCAAATGATTTCAGATCTCTATATGGAACACAAGAGGGAAAAAGTATTGGAGAAATGGATCAATGAGAAGCAGGCAGAGACTTATATACGTATTGATCCTACTTATGCCAATTGTAATTTTGAATATTCTAACTGGTTAAAATAAAATCATTAATGCTTAAGGCTGTTTGCCTGTAAAAATGCTGCCGGATAAAAACAGGCAGAATAAACAATACAAAGAGGATAAAATGAATTTTAAGAATGATGTTGAAGCCCTGGATGCCCTTCGCGAAAAATTTGACAATCTGCTGAAGGAGATCACCACAGTAATTTACGGCCAGGATAAAATAATTACCGAGGTGCTTGTTTCCCTCTTCAGCAGGGGACATGTGTTGCTGATTGGTGTTCCGGGACTGGCGAAAACACTGATAGTGACCACTATTGCAAAAATTCTTGGATTGAAGTATAACCGTATTCAGTTTACGCCTGACTTGATGCCGTCGGATATCATAGGGACGGAAATACTGGATAAAGAAAGGCAGTTCAGGTTTGTACAGGGGCCTGTTTTTGCTAATATTATACTGGCAGACGAGATCAACAGGACTCCTCCCAAAACACAGTCGGCCCTGCTGGAAGCTATGCAGGAAAGGGCTGTAACATCAGCGGGACAACGTTTCGAGCTGGAAAGCCCGTTTTTTGTTCTGGCAACACAAAATCCCATTGAACAGGAAGGGACTTACCCCTTGCCTGAAGCCCAGCTCGACCGGTTTATGTTTTCGGTATGGATCGATTATCCGGAATATAATGACGAGATTACAATAGTGAAAAATACCACTTCCAATATGCAGTTCGAATTGAAACCGGTTATCACGGGAAAAGAAATTTTATACTTCCAGGACCTGATAAGAAGGATACCTATCAACGATAATGTCCTTAACTATGCCGTTACCCTTGCTGCCAAAACCAGGCCGGGGAATGGCATGGCAGACAGTATTTCCGAACAGTACCTGAAATGGGGAGCCGGTCCGAGGGCTTCACAATTCCTGGTAGTGGGAGCCAAAACACATGCAGCACTTCTCGGAAAATATTCTCCTGATATTGAAGATGTAAGAGCTGTTGCCCCTTCAATCCTGAGACACAGGATAATAAAAAATTATAAAGCCGAAGCTGAAAATATTTCAGTTGAACATATCATAGAAAAACTTATCTGATGGTCCGCCTGACGGTTGATATAATTTTATATCGCATAACTGCAAAAATTATTCCGGTGACTGCGATATTAATGATCAGCCTTTTCTCTTTTTCACAGGAAAAAAAACGAATTGATATTGAACAGGCCGATTACCTTGAGGCTGATGAAAACATCGCCCCCAATGCACAAAGACTGGCTGGTAATGTAAGGATTAGTCATAAAGGTATTATTATGTGGTGCGACAGTGCATATACATATACAGGTACCAACAAAGTGGATGCATTTGGTAATGTCCATATAAATCAGGGAGATAGTATCAATCTTTATGCCAGGAAAATATTTTATAACGGGGATAATGGTTTTGCACGTGCATCTAAAAATGTCAGGCTGGAAAAAAATACAACTACTCTCTATACAGATACCCTTAATTATAACGTAACGGAAAATATTGGTTACTACGATGATCACGGCAAAATAATTGACAGCACCAACACACTTACAAGTTTGATGGGAAAATACCTGGTTGATAAAGACCTGGTATATTTTTATACTAATGTCAGGGCATCAAATGAAAATTCAACTCTCGAGGGCGATACTCTGATATATAATACTGTAACGAAACGGATATTCATAGAAGGGCCGACTATTATCCGTGATACAGTTTACACTCTTTATTCAGAGAACGGCTGGTACGATTCGGAAACAGGAGAAGCCGAACTAATCGAGAACTCCCGTATTTACAATGAAACACAGGAACTGCGTGCCGAATATATAAAATATAATGAGGTTGATGGTAAGGGGAGGGCCTCCGGCTCCGTACATATGGAAGATTTTGAAAATAAGATCATAGTTACCGGGAAAACAGCTGATTACCTGGAACAGATGGATATTGCCTTGGTGACTGATTCTGCACTTTTAATGATGTATTCCGAAGAAGATACTCTATTCCTGCATGCAGATACATTACGTACGGTCCCCGACACCATAGAAGGAGAAAAACTGGTCATGGCTTACTATGATACCCGATTCTACAGATCTGATATCCAAGGAGTTTGCGATTCACTTGTCTATTTCTCCAAAGATTCTGTGGTAGAGCTGCATCATGAACCTGTAATATGGTCCAATATTCACCAAATGAGCGCAGATAATATTACAATGAAACAAAATATCGGGGCGCCGGATGAGATACACCTCAATAAAAACGGATTTATAATTTCAAAACTCGATTCGGGGAGGTTTGACCAGATTAAAGGGAGGGAACTCACAGGGTACGTAGTTAATAATGAACTTACGAAAATAAATGTGGACGGAAACGGCCAGACACTCTACTATGCAAGGGAAGACAGCACAATTATCGGCCTTAACAGGGCAGAAAGCAGCAAGATATCATTCCTGTTTAAAGATGATAAGATACACCGTATCTCATTCCTCGATGCTCCGGAGGGCATTCTGAAACCCCTTACCGATATTACAGACGAAGAAAAAAAGCTTAGCGGATTCGACTGGAAGGTATATCTCAGGCCAATATCAAAATATGATATTTATAACAGCAGGAAAAAGAAACCTGAAGAGAAAGCGGAACATGATGTTACAAAAATAGTAGATAACGGATCATGAAGTAACATATTTCCCCAAAAGGATTCAATCTGAAAATGTGATTCCCGGTATTCAAGTACACTGCAAAGCTTCATGACGATCTCACTTTAGATATTTAGGTTATATTGCAATATTAATTTTCACTTAATAAAATTCTTTAAACTGTTTACATTTTAAAAAAATATTCCAATATTTGTATGAAATAGAAAAGCAGTTAATGAAATCAGGATACAACATATCGATTCTCGACCTTCTAATTGGTATTATTCTTCTTTTACAAAAGAAGTGAGAATGGTGTGTTGTTAATTTAATAAAGAAAAAAGAAAAGGGCCATTCTCAGGAAAAGAGGATGGCCTTTTTTCGTAATAAGGATGTTAAAAGATTTTATAAACGAAAGGGGCAGTGAGGGAGCACTGAATCATCACAAGTGCAGCTCTCCCGGCTACCTCAAATAAAAATAAATTACAATGGATGACAGACTTTACATTTTCGACACCACCCTGAGGGACGGAGAACAGGTGCCGGGGTGCCAGTTAAACACTGTTGAAAAAATCGAAGTTGCCAAAACTTTGCAGGAACTGGGAGTGGATATTATTGAAGCAGGATTTCCAATTTCCAGTCCGGGCGACTTTGAATCGGTGGTTGAGATATCCAAAGCAGTGACATGGCCGACAATTTGTGCATTGACAAGAGCAGTGAAAAAAGATATAGATGTGGCTGCCGAATCACTGAAACATGCCAGGAAGAGCCGTATCCATACAGGGATTGGCACATCGGAATATCACATAAAAAGAAAGCTTAACTCTACTCCGGAAGCTATTATGGAGCGTGCCACAGAGGCCGTTAAGTATGCAAAGAAATATGTAGAGGATGTGGAATTCTATGCAGAGGATGCGGGCCGGACTGATAATGAATTCCTTGCCAAAGTCATTGAAGCAGTGATAAAGGCCGGTGCAACAGTAGTTAATATTCCCGATACTACCGGTTATTGTCTTCCCAATGAGTTCGGTGAAAAAATAAAATATCTGAGAGAAAATGTTACAGGCATACATAAAGCTGTCATATCCACTCATTGCCATAATGATCTTGGCATGGCCACGGCAAATACTGTTTCAGGAATCATGAACGGCGCCCGCCAGGCGGAGGTAACCATTAACGGTATAGGTGAGAGGGCAGGAAATACCTCCCTTGAAGAGGTGGTGATGATCATGAAAAGTCGCTATAAAGTGCTGGGAATAGAAACCGGTATCAATACAAAGAACATTTACAGGGCGAGCAGACTGGTATCTAACCTTATGAATATGCCTGTTCAGCCTAACAAGGCTATTGTGGGTCGTAATGCTTTTGCCCATTCCTCGGGAATACATCAGGACGGCGTTCTGAAGTATCGGGAGAATTACGAAATAATCGATCCTCTTGATGTGGGTATTAATGAATCTTCCATTGTTCTGACAGCACGCTCAGGAAGAGCCGCGCTTAAACACAGGCTTGAAATCATGGGGTTTGAGCTTACTAAGGAAAAACTGGATGAAGTGTATGAAAAATTCCTTGAACTTGCTGATGTTAAAAAAGATATCCGTGATGATGATATCGCGATGCTCGTGGGCGATGCAACCCGCCATGAGAACCGTATAAAACTTGATTTTCTGCAGGTGCTGACAGGCAAAAACCTGATTCCTGTGGCAATCGTGCGTTTAGATATTGCAGGCGAAAAATTTGATGCAACCTCTACGGGCAACGGTCCTGTCGATGCAGCAATAAAAGCTGTTAAACAGATAATTCGCAGGGAAGTAACTATTGAAGAATTCCTGGTTCAGGCTATCACCCGTGGCAGTGATGATATTGGAAAAGTTCATATGCAAATTGAATACAACGACTCAGTATTTCACGGCTTTGGCGCTCATACCGATATTGTCACAGCTTCGGTAGAAGCTTACCTTGATGCAATCAACAAATTTCCTCTCAATAATATAAAACCATAAATCATATGCAGACAAAAACATTATTCGATAAAATATGGGATTCCCACGTTGTAAAAAAAGTTGAAGACGGCCCTGATGTGCTCTTTATTGACCGTCATCTTATACACGAGGTTACCAGTCCGGTAGCTTTTTTAGGATTGAAAAAAAGGGGACTAAAGGTATTCAGGCCCAACCAGACAACAGCGACACCCGATCATAACGTCCCGACCAAAAATCAACACCTTTCCATAAAGGATGAGCTTTCACGTAATCAGGTGGAGATGCTTAAAAAAAATTGCGCTGAGTTCGGTATAGAATATCACGACCTACAAACGGAAGGCCATGGTATTGTTCATATAATCGGTCCGGAAATGGGCCTTACACAGCCGGGTATGACCATTGTCTGCGGTGACAGTCATACCTCAACGCACGGGGCATTTGGTGCCATAGCGTTCGGCATCGGGACCAGCGAAGTAGAAATGGTACTTGCCAGCCAGTGTATTATGCAGTCAAAACCTAAAAAAATGAGGATCATTGTAAATGGCGAACTGGAGAAAGGCGTCACTGCAAAAGATATGGCTCTTTATATTATATCACAGATATCTGCAAGCGGAGGAACCGGGCATTTCATCGAATATGCCGGCAGCGCCGTAATCTCACTCTCCATGGAGGGGAGGATGACTCTCTGCAACCTTAGCATAGAAAGCGGAGCCCGCGGGGGTATGATAGCTCCCGATGAGACTACGTTCAGCTATTTAAAAGGACGTAAGTATGCCCCTTCTGGTGACGACATGGAAAAAGCTATCACCAGCTGGCGCTCACTGAAAACCGAAGAAGGAGCTGTTTTTGACATGGAATATTCCTTTGACGCTGCTGACATTGAACCCATGATAACATACGGGACTAACCCGGGAATGGGTATTGGCATAACAAAAAGGATACCCGTTACCAAAGGAATGAATGAAAGTGATAAGAGTTATTTCCTTAAAAGTCTTAAATATATGGGATTTTCCGAAGGAGAGCCACTTCTTGGCAAACCTGTGGATTATGTATTCCTGGGAAGTTGTACCAACGGACGGATCGAAGATTTCAGGGCTTTTACGGGGTTGGTAAAGGGCAGAAAAAAAGCTCCGGGAGTGACTGCCTGGCTTGTTCCGGGATCAAAACGGGTAGAAAAGCAGATCCATGCGGAAGGACTGACAGAGATTCTCAAAGAAGCAGGATTTGAACTGCGCCAGCCCGGATGTTCAGCTTGTCTTGCCATGAACGATGACAAAATACCGGAAGGGAAATACGCTGTGTCAACTTCTAACCGGAACTTTGAAGGGCGCCAGGGACCCGGTGCCAGAACACTGCTTGCCAGTCCGCTTACCGCAGCTGCCGCAGCAGTAACCGGTGTGATCACAGACCCGAGAGAAATAATTAATAAATAATAATTATAGGATGGTTTACGAAAAATTCATAAAATTAATATCATCTGCAGTGCCGCTGAAGGCAGAAAATGTGGATACCGACCAAATTATACCTGCCCGGTTTTTAAAGGCAGTGGAAAGAAAAGGATTCGGGGAAAACTTGTTCCGGGACTGGCGATATGATAAGGAGGGGAATCCTAAATCTGATTTTCCCCTTAATGATCCCCGGTATTCAGGAAAAATACTGGTCGCCGGAAAAAATTTCGGAAGTGGCTCCAGCCGTGAACATGCAGCTTGGGCAATCTATGATTACGGATTCAGGGTTGTGGTTTCGAGCTTCTTTGCTGATATTTTTAAAAATAACGCACTTAATAATGGTTTGCTGACAGTTACCGTGTCGCCGGAATTCCTTGAAAAAATTTTTAAAACTATTGATGAAGATCCCGGCTCTGAATTTGAGGCAGACCTTGAAGAACAGAAATTTACTATTAAGGCTACAGGTGAATCAGCTGGTTTTGAAATTAATGGTTACAAAAAACATTGTCTTCAAAACGGACTGGATGATATTGATTACCTTGTAGCAATGAAAGATGAAATAAGCCGCTTTTAAATAAGGAACAGAAAAATGACAGGTGAAACAGTTAAAGTAAAGGGAAAAAGTCTGATTATTTTAGACACCACACTTCGCGACGGAGAACAGACAACAGGTGTCTCTTTCAGCGAAAGAGAAAAATTCACTATGGCAAAAATCCTGCTGGAAGATGTCAGGGTTGACAGGATTGAAATTGCCTCAGCCCGTGTTTCGGAAGGAGAATTCAGGGGGGCACAGAGAGTCCTCAGCTGGGCTGCTGAAAAAGGACACCTGGATAAAATTGAGATACTGGGCTTTGTTGATGATAAAGTTTCATTACAATGGGTAAACCGTGCAGGAGGTAAAGTGATGAACCTGCTATGCAAGGGATCACTTAAGCATGTAAGGGAACAACTCAGAAAATCGCCCGAACAGCACCTGGCTGACATAAAAAAGGTCATTGCCTATGCCGGGACAATGGGAATAAAGATTAACATATATCTTGAAGACTGGTCTAATGGAATGCGCAATTCCAAAGATTATGTCTATTTTATGCTTTCTAATCTTAAAAATGAAAAGATAGACAGGTTCATGCTTCCCGACACACTGGGTATTCTTAATCCTGATGAAACATATGACTACTGCCGGGAGATGATCGAAAATTTTCCTGAGCTTAACTTTGACTTCCATGCCCATAATGATTATGATCTTGCAATTGCTAATGTTTTCCATGCTATAAAAGCAGGTATCCGTTGTGTGCATACTACTGTAAACGGTCTGGGGGAAAGAGCAGGCAATGCCCCCCTCTCCAGTGTAATAGCCACTATTAAGGATCACCTGAAAATGAAGACAAATGTCAACGAAAGCCAGCTGAATAAAGTATCTCGACTGGTAGAGACTTTTTCGGGTATAAGGATACCGACAAATAAACCGCTTATCGGTGAATATGTCTTTACCCAGTGCAGTGGAATTCATGCTGACGGGGATTCTAAAAATAATCTCTATTTCAATGATTTGCTGCCTGAGCGATTTGGACGGATAAGACAGTATGCCCTGGGTAAAACATCAGGCAAGGCAAACATCAGAAAAAATCTGGAAGAGTTGGGTATCGAACTGGATGCCGAATCCTTGCAAAAGGTAACTGACAGAATAATTGAGCTGGCTGACAAAAAAGAAACTGTTACATACGACGAACTGCCCTATATCGTTGCCGATGCGCTGGAAAACGATACAATGGAACAGAAGATTAAAATGATTAATTACTCTGTTAATCATACTATGGGACTAAAACCGGTTGCCAATGTTTGTATTGAGATCGAAGGCAGACAGTATGCCGAGATCAGTGATGGCGACGGCCAGTATGATGCTTTTGTATCAGCATTGCGGAAAATATATCATAAACTTGGAAAGTCATTCCCCAAGCTGGTGGATTATGTGGTTACCATTCCGCCGGGCGGAAAAACCGATGCATTGGTAGAAACAGTTATAACCTGGAGAAATAAAAGGCAATTCAAAACAAAAGGCCTTGATTCTGATCAGAATTCAGCAGCCATCAAGGCAACAATAAGAATGCTGAATATAATTGAGAATGAATTTAAAACAGGATTTCTGGATAAATTGATAAACAGAATGTGATAATATAATTCCACCTGAGAACAAAAAAAAATAAACGGCCAGCCTAAAATAAGGATTTTTCAGAAAGTAAAGTGCCTGCAATAAAATTGCAGGGATTTAACCTATGTTTAAGATATTATACAACTTTCTAAAAAAGATAGTTAAGCCCTATATACAGGCCTGAATTTCCGTCCCTTTCATCAGCAGCCATACCGTAATCAGCTGAAATGATGAAATTCTGGTTCATCACAATACGGAGGCCTGCTCCATAGGAGTAATGCATTTTTTCAGCCCCCTCATCAAAGTAGGCTTCTTCAGCGGGCAGAAAAGTCACAACAGGATCAACCTCTATCTTTTTCGTTACCCGCCCGAAATCCACAAATCCGTTAAGTCCGAGGTAGAAATTATTATTAATGAAACGGAATCTTACGAACTTCCACCGGGCCTCGATATTGCCATAAAAAATTCCGTCCCCGACAATACGGTTACGGCGGATACCGCGAATTGAAGATACGCCTCCCAGTCCCTCGGAAATATATCTTCTCATATAAGAAGTAATTACCTGGGTCTGGTAATAAAATGGCACATAACCGGCAACCGTGGTCTGGTATCCTAACCGGTAAACAAATGACAGGTCATCAGGTATAATGGTAAAATATTGCCTGTGCGTAAGGCTCAGCTTCATGAATGAACTTTCAGCGCCCAGAAATCCGGGAGCGCCAAGCAAGACAGCTTCAGTCCAGAGGCCTTTCATGGGATTTGGCTTAAAGTCGCGGGAATCGTAAACCAAACCCGCTTTAAAGGTTGGCACAAAACCTCCGTCAGCTTCCTCCGCTTCAATAATCCCCCACGCCTGGTATTTCTCATATAAACCATCCACATCCCGTAATACCTCATCTCCCTCCTTACCTTTATTCAGTTTATCCAGGTCAACCGAACCTATTTTAATATCCAGCAGGTTGAATCCGGCTGCCCACCTGAGATATTCACCTGCAAAATTTCCCTGCAGATCCAGCTTCAGCCGGAACATCTTCCGGTCGTACTTGTAATACATACGGGTAATGTACTCTTCTTCATTCTCATCATCAATAAACTCCGGCTTCACTATGGCATCATAACCATTAAATCCATAAAAATCATAAGCCTGATCAGATAAATAGCTTATGTCCAGCGAGGTTTGCAGTCCTTTTATCAGTCTGTCAGAATCATAAAAAAACCTGTTAATGCCACTTCCTTTTGTATATCTTGAAACCTCAAAATAGAGGGAATGGTCATAATTGGGATAACGGCTTCCGTCGCCATAATTGTAAAGATTAACAAGGGCTCCGTACTGAAAGCCCAGGTCAGTGTCAAATGTGATAGTGGGCAAGGCTCCAAAATTCCAGCCCGACTTTGTCACTTCCTCCTGCGAGAAGGCAGTTATGAAAGCAGATAAAGACAGCAAAAAAACACAGATTTTTTTCATACTATTAAAATTGTTAATTTTCAAAGGTATAGTACGGAACTCGCATGTATTTTAATCATTCTCTTCGGTGTAAATATTTTAGATGCTCGTTTCATACTGAAAATTTTATAAGTAATGATTAATTAAGAAGACAGATAAACATCATATACAAAATAGCAATACCGCAAGTGATTTTCGGTCTGACTCCCGCAAAAATATTTCATAATGTTACCGAAAAAATCATATATCAGAATCAGTCACTGCAATCTATCCGTAAATCCGTATTTAATTTTTCAATATTGCCAGACTAATATAGGAAAAAATACTATGTAAATTTATTCATGAAAATAGAGATTTATTTATTAATTTGTATTTTATTGATTTTTATGCATGTTTTAAGATTTTCAGGAAGAGGAACTGTCATTAAAAAAAACATTTTGTTTATAAGTTTAGAGGGCACAGCAACTGCATAGGTTTAAAAAATTTATATAAAAGATAATATCAACGAAAAATTAAAATTTAACAAAATGAAAACCAACAGGAGAAAATTTTTTCAAATCGCAGGCGCTGCGGGCGCAGGTGTTTTTTCAGGCGGATTAGCTTCATGTGCACAGCAGGCGTCCAAAGTATCAGAAGATTCTGTTCTTGCTCACATCAAAGAAGCAGTAAACTTATCGCATCCTCAACAATTCAATATGAGCGGTTATGCTGCTCCGAAAATAGAAACCGTAAGAATTGGGTTTATCGGCATTGGCAGCCGGGGACCAGGCGCTGTTGAGCGCATGTCCAACATTGATGGTGTAGAGATAGTCGCACTCGGAGATAAGGATACGGAAAATATTGAAAAGGGACAGAAAATACTTGAAAAACACGGCCTCCCGCGTGCCAAAGAATTTGGTGGAAGCGAAGATGCCTGGAAAGATCTTTGTGATATGCCTGACCTGGATCTGGTATATATTACCACACCGTGGAGTCTCCATACGCCAATGGCAGTATATGCCATGGAAGCCGGCAAGCATGCTGCAACAGAAGTGCCGGCTGCCACAACAGTGGAGGAATGCTGGCAGTTGGTTGAAACTTCGGAACGTACAAAAAAGCATTGCATGATGCTTGAAAACTGCTGTTATGACTTCTTCGAACTGCTGACGCTCAATATGGCGAGACAAGGTTTTTTCGGAGAGGTTGTGCATACAGAAGGAGCTTATATACATGATCTGCTTAACGCTAATTTCAGCAAGGGTTATTCCGATATGTGGAGGCTTCGTGAGAACCAGAACCGCAGGGGCAATCTTTATCCTACACACGGACTCGGTCCTGTTTGCCAGATATTGAATATTAACAGGGGCGATAAAATGGAATACCTCACATCTATGTCCACTGATGATTTCCAGATGGCAAAAATGGCGGTTAAAATGGCAGCAGAAGATCAAACATATGCCCCCTTTACCACAAATGAATACCGGGGCAACATGAATACAACCGTAGTCCAGACTAACAAAGGGAAAACCATTATGATCCAGCACGATGTTACAAGTCCCCGCCCATACTCCCGGATACACCTTGTAAGCGGCACTGAGGGAATAGCAAGGAAATGGCCGTTGCCGGAAAGGATTGCGAAAGGACACAGCTGGTTTGACGAAGAGAAGATGAAAGAGCTTGAGGAGCAATATACCCCGAAAATTGTAAAACTGGTTGGAGAAATGGCTAAAAAAGTCGGGGGCCATGGTGGTATGGATTTTCTTATGGACTGGAGACTGATTGATTGTCTGCGTAATGGAATAGAACTTGATCAGGATGTTTATGATGCTGCGCTATGGAGCGTGATCGCACCTCTGAGCGAGTGGTCAGTTGCCAACCGTTCCAACTCAATTGATGTTCCTGACTTTACTAATGGTTCATGGAAGACCAATACTCCCGTAGATATAACCCTTGCAAAGGGAGGTAATACCGGGGTACGGGTGAAAGCAGAGGCTGAGAGCCAGTTGAACGTGTAATAGTGTCAGCGAGTTTGTTTCCGACTAAATGCAGGCCTCATCTTATGCCTTTTAATTAAAACATTTATAATGAGATGAAACCAAATATTTTCATAATCTCTGTTTTCTTTTTGCTGAACGCACTTCTCAATTCCTGTATTCCCGGGAAAGAAGAAGCCCGTAAACCCAACATCATAATTATCCTGAGCGATGACCAGGGATGGGGGGATCTGGGTATTAACGGAAATACCAATTTAGAAACCCCTGAAATAGATCGTCTTGCTGCCGAAGGTATTTCTTTCGACAGATTTTTTGTATGTCCCGTATGCTCCCCTACCAGGGCAGAAATGCTTACCGGAAGATATCATGTCCGCGGTGGTGTTTATTCCACTTCAACGGGGGGAGAGCGGCTTGACCTTGATGAAACTACTATTGCAGAGGCCTTTAAAAATGCAGGGTATGCCACTGCTGCTTACGGAAAATGGCATAATGGCATGCAGCCTCCCTATCATCCTAATGCCAGGGGATTCGACGATTACTATGGTTTTTGCTCAGGCCATTGGGGAAATTATTTTAATCCTGTTCTTGAACATAACGGCAGGATAGTGAGAGGCAAGGGATTTATTACTGATGATCTTATTGATCACGGCCTCAACTTTATTGAAAAAAATAAAGACAATCCGTTCTTTCTGTATCTTGCCCTGAATACTCCACATTCACCCATGCAGGTACCTGATACCTGGTGGAAAAAATTTAAAGATAAAGATCTGAGTATGCTTCACAGGGACCGTGAGAAGGAAGACCTGATGTTTACCAGGTCTGCGTTGGCAATGTGCGAGAACATAGACTGGAATGTAGGAAGAGTTATTGATAAAATTGAAGAACTGAAAATTGCCGGAAATACAATAATAATCTATTTTTCAGATAATGGTCCAAACAGCTGGCGGTGGAATGATGGCATGAAGGGAAGGAAAGGCTCAACGGATGAAGGCGGGGTACGGTCCCCATTGTTCATGAAGTGGAAAGGAAATTTTGAACCTGGGAAAAAGATAACACAGATTACAAGTGTTACAGATCTCTTCCCTACCCTTACTGACCTGGCAGGAATCGATGCAGGAAATGTCAGGCCGTTTGACGGTGTCAGCCTTAAATCTTTGCTGCTGGAGGACAATCCGCAGTGGGAATCCAGGTATATTTTTAACCACTGGAATGGGAGGATAAGCGTAAGGAGTCAAAAATACCTGCTAGATCACGAGGGACAATTATTCGATATGGTAAATGATCCGGGACAATATACCGACATTTCAAATGATCATCCCGAAATCAAAAAAGAGCTTGTCGCTGCAAAGGATAATTGGGTAAAGGAGGTGCTGGGCGAACTGCCTGAAAGGGATACACGAAGTTTCACAATAGGGCATCCTGATTATGTATATACCCAAATGCCGGCACGTGACGGGATTGGACATGGAAATATAATACGTTCGGCCAGGTTTCCCAATTGTTCATTTTTTACTAACTGGATAAGCATGTCCGACAGCATTACGTGGGATGCCGAAGTACTTGCAGAAGGTAATTTTAAGGTCACCCTCTATTATACCTGTCCTGCTGCCGATACAGGCTCAGTCATTGAACTAAGCTTTGGCACCAACAGTATAAAAACAACAATCATTGAGCCTCATAATCCCCCTCTTGAGGGAATGGAGAACGATCGCGTTCCCAGAATCGAATCATACGTCAAAGATTTTAAACCAATGGAGATGGGAACCATCCATCTGGAAAAAGGAAGGGGCTCGCTGACCCTTAAAGCACTGGAAATTCCCGGAGCACAGGTGATGGACTTCAGGTTGCTGATGTTTGAAAAGATCTAAAATACCCCCCCCTTTCACAATTAATTCAACAAAATATAGTTTATTAAGCAATTGGATAATTATTATTGATGCCCATGAATAAAAGGCTTTCTATCTGCTTGTTTTTAATTATTTCACAACTGACTCTTTATTCTCAGAGTAACAATGCCACCCTGAAAGGGACAATAAAAGATCAGAAAGGACTGCCAATTGACATGGTCAACGTTGCATTGAAGAATTATCCGCTGGGCACAAGCTCAAACCGTGATGGCAAATTTCTGTTAAGAATACCGGCAGAACAGGAGGTTGTGGTCGTTTTTCAATCTTTGGGCTATAAAACGGTTACCGACACCTTTAATGTGCAGGCCGAGGAAAACATATTTGTAAATATAACATTGGAAACGACTGACATCCGGTTAGGTGAAGTAGTGGTCACTGAAAAAATGAGAAACGGCACAAATGTGACACGCATTGATCCTAAATTCATTGAAGTGCTTCCCGGATCTGCCACAGGAGGCGTTGCCGCACTTATAAAAACACTGCCCGGGGTTTCTTCAAATAATGAATTAAGTTCACAATATACTGTCAGGGGCGGAAATTTCGACGAAAACCTGGTTTACGTCAATGATATTGAAATTTACAGGCCCTTCCTCGTGCGTGCAGGCAGACAGGAGGGGCTCAGTTTTGTAAACAGTGAAATGGTTTCTACAATTGATTTTTCTTCAGGCGGATTCGATGCACGATACGGCGATAAAATGTCGTCTGTTCTGGATATCAAATACAGGAAGCCCAGTATATTCAGGGGATCTGCCTCTATGAGCCTGCTTGGTGCTACAGCTCATTTTGAAGATGTTGCACTTAAAGGCAGACTTGCACATATTTCAGGGATACGTTATAAAACAAATCGTTATATGCTTCAGGGCCTGGATGAAAAAGGAGAATATAATCCCCGGTTTATAGATATTCAGACTTACATTACTTACAGATTATCCGATAAATTTGATATTTCATTTCTTGGCAACCTGGCACAAAATCAATACAATTTTGTGCCCCAAACGCGCAGCACAACTTTCGGCACATGGCAAACTCCGCTGAATACAACGATATTCTTTGACGGTCAGGAAGTGGATGATTTTAAAACCTGGTTGGGTGCATTCTCAGCAAACTACCACCCTAACCTCAATCTTAACATGAAATTTATAGCATCTGCTTTTAAAACTTCTGAGAAAGAGACTTATGATATAACCGGACAATACTACCTTAATCAGCTGGAACGCAACATGTCGGCAGAAGAATTCGGTGACAGTGTCCTTAACCTTGGTGTGGGCACCTTTATCAACCATGCCCGGAATTATCTTCAGGCTGTTGTTTACAACTTTTCCCACAGGGGAGCTTTCAACTCGGAAAATCATCTAATAAACTGGGGATTAAAATTTCAGCATGAACGATTTGAAGATAAAATAAATGAATGGGTTTACCGTGACTCCACAGGATATTCAATTCCTTATTCTGATTCTGAAGTACTCTTATATCATACACTTAACAGTAAAAATAATATAAGTACAAACAGCATTTCCGGATTTTTGCAGGATACATGGAATTTGCCGTCGCCGGACGGTGATATCTATCTGACCGGCGGCATCAGGTTTAATTATATGGATCTGAGTAATGAGCTGATAATAAGTCCGAGAGCCTCTGTTCGTTATTTCCCTGACTGGAAAAATAAAGTCTCATTCACTCTTTCAGGAGGTATGTACCACCAGCCGCCATTTTTTAAAGAGCTGAAAAAAAGAGACGGATCCATAAATAAGGATCCAAAAGCACAACGGTCATACCAGTTGCTTGCCGGTGCAGATTATTTATTTACTGCATGGGACCGTCCTTTCAGGTTTACTGCTGAAGCTTATTATAAATGGATGAAACACCTGATACCTTACCATGTGGATAATGTGCAGATACGTTATCTTGCGGAACAGGAAGCTTACGGATATGCAACCGGCATTGACATGAAGATAAACGGTGAATTCGTCAGCGGCGTTCAGTCATGGGCCAGCCTTTCCCTGTTACAGACAAAGGAGGATATCCTTGATGACGGGCATGGGTACATTCCCCGCCCCACAGACCAGTGGCTTAATTTCAGCCTCTTTTTTCAGGACTATTTCCCCGGCAATCCATCTTACAAAATGCAACTGTCAGGGTTTTACGGAGCACGGCTGCCAACCGGACCTCCAAATTCGGAACGTTATCAGGATGTATTCCGTATGCCTCCTTACAGACGAATTGATCTTGGTTTCTCGAAGGTTTTGATAAGTCCGGCCAATCCCCCGGAAAATAATTTTTTTAAACATATTAATGATTTGTGGCTCAGTCTGGAAGTCTTTAACCTCCTGAATATTAATAACACGATATCCTATTTCTGGGTTTCAAGTATCCAGGGTGATCAGTTTGCTGTTCCCAACTATCTTACCAATAGGAAAATTAATTTGAAACTCACTGTTAAATTCTGAATTTCACTGTTACGGGACAGTATTAGTTTGTGTGCTGCTGCTTTTTCATCACTCATGGTGAATGCGGTTATGGGCGGCGGACTGCTTTCCGACAGCATAGGCCTGGGCCGCTCCATGAACCAAAAAATGCCAAAAATATTTACATCGGTTATATTGCTGGTCGGAATTCAGTTTTTCTTGATTCTGCTAATTCTATCCTTAAT
Source organism: uncultured Prolixibacteraceae bacterium (assembly GCA_964540755.1). Classification (GTDB taxonomy): domain Bacteria; phylum Bacteroidota; class Bacteroidia; order Bacteroidales; family Prolixibacteraceae; genus JAAYJR01. Next base: position 35,328 of record CAZIOB010000169.1, read on the forward strand.
ATGGTAGTGCTTATTGGATCAACAGAGATTAAAATTGGTGTTGAATATGAAAACATCTCATCAACGGCCAAATAAACATACAATGTTGCATCATTGTCAATCTTCAAT
>CAZIOB010000170.1:0-17123 GCA_964540755.1 uncultured Prolixibacteraceae bacterium
AATATTTATTGTTACTCTATAGTAAGAACTTCAATTCCAAGTTTATTCAATGCATATTTTACCTGATCTTTATAATTGCCATATGCTATGAGCCAATGAAATCCCCTCATTATTGCATTTAGTTTGCGGTAATCGCCATCAATGGAAATATCCACATGAGAACGGCACATGCTTTTTTCCGGGGTTTCAAGTACCTTACCGGTAAAAAGAATATATTTCTCCACATCGAAATCGGGAATCACTACTGTAACTTCCCTTCCTGCCTCTAAGTGAACCCTTTGTGCTGCACCGTAATCAGATTCAAAGTGAGTCATAACCTCGACCCGGTCAAATTTTTGTCCGTCCATTTTGCTGGTTCCTGCGCAATGAGCAAGACTAACCATTCCGTTGTTAGCCCATGTGGGATCCGCAAGAAAAGTTGGTTTTCCCGAAATACTGTGAAGCATCATATTTGCAGGAATGCAAACGAAATCACCTTCACATTGAGCAACAAATCCAGTGTCATTTAATACACCCAAAGTCAAACAGGCAGTTGTTTCTGCTATCGGGGCTATTCCGCTCATGCATTGGCCAATGGTAAATGTATATGAATGATTTTTTTCCATCCACCCCTTAAAAATGTCTTTAAGTACAAAGTTTTTGCTTATAAATTCTTTTTTAGTTTTTAAAACAACATGTGATTGTTTAAGATATTCTTCTGCCTCTTTTTCCTTTTCCTGCAAATATGATTTATCAGAATTTTTTGCTTTAATTTCTTCAGCAAGTTGTGAATAAGAATAATTTTTAATATTAAGACCGAATATTTTACGGATCCGGGTAAGGGTTGTGAAATCAATTTTGTCCATACCACTTGGATAGCCTAAGCAAATAACAGATTGATTTACTGTATTTATAATTCCGTAAACAGACCGGAGTTTATCAGCAACAGCATTTAGATCATCAATGACAATATCGTCAGGTCCAAACCCTTTATAAATAATATTATCTGTAAATTTTCTAAGCCAAACACTTATCATTTCGTAAGGTAAATAGAAATTTCCCGATTTATATCGTACAAAAAGTATGGTTGGCTTATTATAGGAAACAAGTGCTTCCAGTAAATCATACGACCAACGGCCTCCTCCTGCACCCCATATTACTATGGCATCACAACTATTCAGGTCGGAATCCATATCATAAAATATCTTATCCAGATCTTTTCGTTTCGGCTCCCATCCCGGGACGTTGCCATCATACTCAATACTATCCAGTTGCATGAACTCTACGGGGAAATCAGTAATCTCTTTAAGTTGTTCAATTTCTTTTTTAATTACTTCTTCCTCTTTTTTTGCCTGCTGTTCAGTTTCAATATCTGTCCAATTTCGCCAGGTGGCTTTCTCTTTACGCTGGAACAGTTCATACGTAAAAACCGGTTTAACTTTCATTATTTTTTTCATATGTTTAAAATTTTATAATTATTTATAATATAAAAATTTGAAAATTTTCGGAACCCACTTTTAATTACATCATGAAGGCTTAGCACCTCATTCTTGCATATTCTTTTTAAATCAAACACTTATGTGTTATTTTACGATAAAAAATGATTCAATCATTTGTTCGTTATACGTAATCAATTAAATAAGGTTTATTATTTTTCCTGGTGGGCCTTGGAATTATAAACTTATTGATAATCAGATTTACAATCAGACTCAAAATTTTAGAATAATTATTCTGACGGAAAATAGAATATATCTCAAAAAATGATGTAAATTGTTTATCAAAAAGTTTTGGTCAGGTTCTTGATCAATAGTCGAAATTACAAAAGTATGGAAGATTTGGGCATGCAAATAAACAGAAGGAAAAGGGAATATGAGGAAGAAAAAAATCATTGTGCGTCAGAACAGCTTGATGCAAGACGGGTGTGAAATAATTTATCAATTTATAAATCAAAAATCTAATTAAATTAAAGGAGGAATTTGTTATGAAAAAAATGAAAGTTACAATGCACCTCATTGATCATTCAATGAAATTAATGTTATCTTTAATAATTGCTTTGCTTTTATTAGCAAATATAGCAAAAGGAGAGGGAGATAGTAAGGATACGCCAGGTAGGGCTGATGAAGTTACACTCACAGATGATCCCTCGAATATATCGAATATTGTATTACCAAAAGAAAATAATTGTATTATGGAAAAAGAAGTTCAGGGTGAAGCTAAAAAGGGGCCCAGGATACCCCCGCTTCCTATAAGTGAAATGCCGGATGAATGGGTTAGAACACTGGAGAGGCTTCCGGGAGCAGGATTAAAGGGAGTTTATACCCCGGTTAACGTTTTTGGCACAATAATGTATGGAACTGAAACTATGGGTTCTTTTCTTGATTATTGGGTTACTTCTAAACTCAAAATGGGATTATCCGGACGTGAACAGGAACTGGTTATTTTGCGTATGGGATATCTTTATAACTGTAATTATGTATGGAAACATCACGTGCCTGTTGCCAGGGAATACGGGGTAAGCGATAACGAACTTGAAGCAGTAAAAACAACACCCCTTCCATCCGTTTTTTCTTCACGTGAATATGCTCTGCTTATGCTAACGAATGAGATGGTTGAGCATCGCACTATTCGCGACGATGCCTGGTCTGAATGGAGTGATGAACTGGAGAAATCAGAGATGGTGGATTTGATCTCACTGGTTTCCCAATATGTGCTTTTTGCACTGCTCAATAATGCGATTAAAATTGAAATTGAGGAGCCATTGAGCGATATTCCCGGTCTGTAAGGATTAAAAATTGAATTTGAGGATGGCAGGGCCGGATCATAAGCGTTGATTCCCAGCCCGTTTAGATAAACAGTATTCTTTTTTGGGCAGAAGGCTGACCAATTCTGATTAAAACTGTTTTATCTGTTATTACATTATTAAACGGACAAAAGTGTTATCTTTTTTTGCAGATTTTTGAAGGGAAAGAAATTATTCGTTTTAACCAGTCATAGTATAGTGAGAAATACAAAAAAGCAGACATTAGCCAGATAACTCCCAAATTAAAAACAGAAGTGTCCGGTGTATAACCAAACAGATTTTTTTCAGAAGCAAGGAAATGGGCCCTTCCGTTTCTAAAATCAGGTGGTTTATAAACAGGAGCAATCTTTTGCATTATTCCGCAGGGTGTCTCCCGGAAAAAATCTCTGATTTCAGAGTTAAGCAGAAGTGTTTCTAATGATTTATTGTGATATTTCATCTTTAGATCATAAAGATAATTATTACCTTTCTCCCTGTTGAGCCTGCTGACCAGCTGATCCTTTTTATCCCTGGCATTTTTGTAACGATTATTATAAAAAGTCTTCAGGTCAGACAGGTGTGATTTTACCTTCTCAGCAATTTCATGATTGAAACTACCGGGAGTAAGATCATTATAATATTGAAATTGTGGAAGTAATTTTTCCTTATCCAATTTTTCCAACTCATTTTTAATGATTAATAATTTATTTTGAATATCCTTTCCCGGTTTGTTTAATTTTACCCAACCGGCTGCCAGGTCTGTTTGCCCTGTAAGTTCTGTTATCAGGATATCTGCGTGAAAAAGGGCCTGTGCCATTTCTTTCTCTGATTCAAAAAAGGAGTCCATATAATTGTTCCCTTTGTATTGTTCAACAGCCAGCGCTTCGAATGCCCACCTTGAAACCATTATTTCTCCTGCTACCGGGACTGCATCCCTGCAGTCAGTTTTGCTTTGAAGGTCATCGAATTTTACAATAACTCCGCAAAGAAGGATCTGGGGTATTAATAATAAAGGTATTAAAATATATATTGTAACAACAGAGTCGAATGCCGACGAAATGTTCAGTCCAAGCATATTTGAAAACACTGCCAGCGAGAAAAGTACAATCCAGTATATAAATGTCATGTCATGAATTCCCAAAATCAGGTTACCGATTACTACAAAACTGAATGCCTGAAATGCAGAGAGCAAAATAAGAAATATTATTTTTGAATTAAGGTAACTGAACCTGCTAAGGTTAAGAAAAGATTCACGTTGCAGGATTTTGCGGTCTCTGATTATTTCCTCGGCGCTTACACTCATTCCCATGAATAAAACCACAACAATTGCCATGAAAATATATGAGATCAGGCTTTTATTTTCAAAGAAAACATAATGATCCCCTTCCGTGAAACGCGTAAAATATGCCACAATTACAGCCAGTACCGGAGCCTCCAGTATGTTTATTATGAAATATTGACGGTCGGCGATTTTTATTTTAAGGTTACGTTGAAAAAAAATTCTGAATTGCTTAAAAAGACCTGGTTTTTTAGATTCTGATTTGGGCAGGGAAGATGGTATATTTGAGCTATTTCCCTTCTTCTTCTTCTCTTTTTTACGGTATATGGAATACCAATATTCCGGAGAGAAACGACGTTCAGGGAGAAAGTTACCCGAGTTGTCTATTTTTTTGGATTCAACCATTTCCAGTACCTGTTCGGGATTAACATTTCCACAATTAAAACATTCGCAAACATCAGGATTTACATGATTTACTTCCTTTTTAAAATATATAATGGCATCAAGCGGATTTCCCGTATAAACAGGCCTTCCGCCGGAGTCGAGAATCCATAACTTATCGAACAGTTTATAAATAGCCGAGGAGGGCTGATGGATGTTAACAATAATAAGTTTACCCTTGCGTGACTGTCGCTTTAGTAACAGCATCACCTTTTCCGAATCGGTGGAGGATAATCCCGAAGTAGGTTCATCCACAAAAAGAATAACAGGTTCCCTGATAAGTTCAAGAGCAATATTCAGTCTTTTGCGCTGGCCGCCGCTTATCAGTTTTTTTAAAGGACTTCCAACTTTTAAGTCCTTAACGTACGTTAGTTCAAGTTCAAGTAATATCTTATCAACTTTTTCTTCGATCTCCGGCCCGGAGAGATTGTCGAAACAAAGACACGCAGTGAAATAAAGATTTTCCCGGACAGTCAGATCTTCAAATAAAAGATCATCCTGGGGTACATAACCTATAAGTCCTTCGAGCTGTTGTTTCTTTCCATAGATATCGGTCCGGTTAATTTTTATACTCCCCTGCTGAACAGGTATATTCCCATTTAGTAAATTAAGCAATGTAGATTTGCCGACTCCGCTGCCACCCATTATAGCGATTAGTCTGCCCGATTTTTCACAAAAGGAAAACCTGTGGATTCCGTTATCACTGTTTTTGAATTTAAATTCAATTTCTTCACCGGAAAAAATAAAAGGAGGGCTTTTTTCTTCATTTGTAAAATAAGCTGTAATATCAGTATAATAAATCGGTGAAATCCGGGTACCCCTTATAATACTTCCTTCCCTGAAGGCATAAAACCTGCCTGCCAGCACAGGATTCCCTTCAATAGTAAGATCTTCTTTTCCCTGAAAGATAAAAATTAAATGTCCTATAAGTTTGGAATGCAAAAAAAGTATTTCGCCGTTAAGATTTTTTTCATATATATGCTTACCCTCAAGCTCGTCCTGCCTGCTGTTATTGTCAATAATTAAAAAATCCGGGGAGTCAGGTGCACTGCCGGCAGTATGAAAAGTAAAGTCTGTAAATTTTTTACGTTCAGATTTATCTATTCCGAATACGCCTGCCAATATTTCGAAAAGCTTTTCTGCCTTGGATATGTTTCCGCTTTTGGCAAGTTCCAGGAACCTGAGAAAAACCATGATTTGTTCATCTTTCTGAAGCCTGTTCCTGATATTGGTACTGATATTCCGCGCCTGTGCAATCATATCCATTGGCAGGGCAGGTTCTCCTCCAACTCCGTACAGATCCAGCAGTTCTTCGAATAGTCTGATGTATTCGTCATTTTCAAAAATGCCGAAGTGTTGATTAAGATATAATGAAAAATTTTTAATGGCCTCTTCTTTTTCCGAATCGCTTATAGCTGAAAATATAGCAAATAGATTTATCAGGGCATTTAGTGTAATCTCATTCATGTTGTTTGATCATTATATTGGCAGTTGCTTATACTGTTTATCATTTACGTTTCTATAATTAACGGTACTTTTGAAAAAAGGCCTGCTTTGTGTGTAATCTCACGGCTGATTTTTGTATTTTTATAAATAAATATCATCCTTGATTATTACTTTTTATGGCCTATCCAAATATACAAATATTTTGCTGATGAACTTTTTTTTATGACGTTAAACAACAGGCGCAGATTATTAAAAAAAAATTACGGTATTATTGCATTATTTTCTATTATTCAGTAAATTGAACCATTTTATAAAACCTTTGAAATTACCTTTCATTGGAAGAGGTGTTTGATTTAAAATTTATGTAATCTATTTATTAATAATCTTATTCTTATTTCCTTATGTATAGCAAAATTAGCAAGTTGTTGAAGTCTGAGCCTCCGGAGGGATTATATGATTTTAAATGGAAACATTTTAGTGAGAAAATTATACATAATAACTGGTAATCAATAATTTATTTAAAACATTTTTAAAATCTTAAATCAATGAAAAAAAATTTTTTTATGCAAATTGTCACTGTCCTCATTTTTTCAGTGAGCGTAAGTAGTTGTAACAGACCTGGCAAACAAGCCGGAGATGTTGCTTCAGATAATGAAGCAGCAACATCAAATGTAGAGGTCTTTGATACTGAAAAGATCAAAAACCAGCTTATTGAAATTATCCGGGAATCGCCACATCCTGTTGAAATTGCTAATTTGATTAATGAAAGTAAGGCTTCTTATATCTCAGATCTTACTATTCAACAGGATGATTATGAAAAATTGATGACTTCTACACAGAAAGCTTTTGGAATAGGATTATTGGCATTTGATAGCAAATATTCGTCAGTATATAACCGTACGGATGACTTCCTTAAAATCAGGGATAATGCCAGCAAACTTAAAACAGATCTGGGACTTCAGGATGTATTTTTGGAAGCCAAAAAATTTGAGGAGCGTATTAAGCAAAACAAATCAGATGCCGATTCCCTTAAATATCTGGTAAGCAAAATATTTGAAAACTATCATCAAAATATGCAGGAGGGGGAAAATGCTGATGTTTATGCTCTTTCATTCATCGGGGCAGATATTGAGGCATTGTATGTTTTAAGCCAAATGACCATAATGGCAGAGAATAATGAAAAGTTGCTGGATATTTTGAACAATCAGCATGAGCTCGTTGAAAGTGTTGCCTCTCTTATGGAAGTGATGTCGGATATGGAAAATGTAAAACCTTATCATGAGAAAATTCAGCCGGTGGTTAAGTTTTTTGCAGAAAAAGACATTATAACAACCGCAGATGTTAAAGAAATTGCTCCACTGATAGAGGACGCAAGGAATAGTATGATCCAGCTTTAAATATCCGTTTTGATAAAATTCATATTTGTTGGTTATTATGTTGAGACATTCATGTAAAGAGTTAACCTGCGAAAAATATGAGTTTGCTTTTGATAAGAGGTTGTTTGGAAAGCTATTATAATCTGGTTAGCAAATTTTACAAACTAATTTTTCAGAAAGAAAAGAAAAACCGGCAGGATTTAATTTTATTTTTAACATAAAGCCGGTATTATTGAATTTTTGGGTTGACAGATAAATAGGATCCCAAATGCCAGTCCTGTTTCAGAGGGGATTGATTATTTTTATAGATCAAATGCTTATTATCCGTTATAAGCCACAGAAAGCAAAGTTATGTCATCTGACTGGGGAGCGCCGTTTACGAAAGATTTTACATCTTTTTGTGAGTCTTTGATAATCTCTTCCACAGTTAAATCACCCCGCTTGTGTAAAAAATTCTCAAGTTTTTCTTCACCATATGCCTCTTCAGCAGAATTGAATGCCTCAGTAACACCGTCGGTATAAAGGAAGAGTTTTTCACCTGGTTTCATTTGAAATTTACCAGGCCGGAAAGTAATATTTTCAAAAACTCCGAGAACTGTATTACCGGTTATTTCAATCTTTTTTATCCCGTCCGATGAAAGCAGATAAGGAGGATTATGCCCGGCATTTACATACTCAATATTGCCGGTCGTGATATCCAGGATACCATAAAAAACTGTTACGAACATTGATGCTACACTTTCGTTACACAGCAGATTGTTTACATAACGCAGACATTCTTCGGCAGATACACCTTTAATTCCTGTGGCTCTAATCAGGGTGCGGCTGACAGCCATAAATATAGCTGCAGGGACCCCCTTCCCGGAAACATCTCCTATAACAAATCCCACCTGCTCATTATCAATCATAAAGAAGTCGTAGAAATCGCCTCCGACCTCCCTGGCTGCCACCATAGAGGCATAAATATCAAAATTTTGCTGTGAGGGGAAGGGCGGGAAAATTTTTGGGAGTATAGCCTGCTGGATTTCGCGGGCAACATTCAGGTCATGCTGTATTGAAATCAGCTGATCATGCTCGACAATCGAACGGCGGATTTGCATGATCTCTTCCATGGTTTTATCGATGGTTATCTCCAGGTCTTCAAAATTTACCGGCTTCGTTACAAAATCAAAAGCTCCCCTGTTCATAGCTGTTCTTATATTGTCCATATCACCGTACGCTGATACCATAACAGTTTTTAATCCCTGATTCTTTAACTCTTTTAATTTTGCAAGCAATGTCAGGCCGTCCATTTCCGGCATATTTATATCTGACAGCACTATGGCGATTTCAGGATATTCAAGTATTTTGGATAAGGCTTCCAGTCCGTTGAAAGCAAATATAAAATTGTATTTTTTATCACGAATCTGGCGGCGGAATTTTTGTCTGATAAGTGACTCAAGATCTATTTCATCATCCACTACCAGTATCTTAAAATCGTTTGGTAAAATTTGATCCATATTAGTAAAATTTTTATTATTCTTATTAGAAATAAAACAAGATTAAGTATTGCGTTATGATACAACTGACTTTTAAATTCATAAAGATTATGTGAACCGATCTTTTGTATATCAAAGATATAATATTTTTCGATTATATGTATTACTGCCACTATGAAACAAACTTTATTATTTGGAGCGGGATCAATGATTAACAAAATTTATAAAAAAACAATGAGGCTGAATATCTCATTCAGATATTGAAAATTTTATTATGTTTAAACTCGTGGATATTTTGAATTTTTTTTTTTAAATTAGAACATCAATGTGATAATAGATAAATGTTATGAATTCACCGGCCAGATTTATACTGCAAATATTCTTCCTGATCTTTATTAACGTTATTATTTCCGGTTGCGGACAAAAAAGTAATGTAAGTTACCAAAATGTATCTGATTTAATTGATACTGTAAATACAGAAAAGTTTACACACAATAAATTACGAAATGTTACCTTTCTGCCTTACTGGGTAACTACTGCACAGTTTGCAGGGTATTATGTTGCGAAGGAAAAAGGCATTTACGAAAAATATGGCATTGACTTAAATATCATTTCTTATAAACCATTTATAACTTCTACAGATCTTATTTCTGAAGGTGAGGCGGATTTTGCTGCTCTCTGGCTTGTTAATGCAATAGAATTAAAAGCCAAAGGTGCTGATATAGTTAATATTGCCCAGCCCTCTTCCCGCTCATCTGCAATGCTGATCACCAAAAAAAAGAGCAATATTAATACAATTGAAGATATGGATGGCAAACGTGCCGGCATATGGATTGGCTATGAACTTCAACCAACTACATTATTCAATAAATATGAACTGGATGTTGAAATTGTACCAATCGGTAACTCGAACAATTTATTCCTGATGGATGGTGTGGATATTATCAATGGAAACTGGTTCGATGAGTACCATTCCATAATTAATTCAGGTTATGATCCGGATGAACTGAATGTATTTTTCTATTCTGATTATGGGCTGAATTTTCTCGAAGACGGAATATATTGTTTGTCCGAAAAATTGAAAAATGAACCTGATCTTTGTGTGGATTTTATCAATGCTACCCTTGAGGGATGGAGGTACGCTTTCAATAACAGGGATGAAGCTGTGGATATAGTGCTGGAATATGCAAAAAGAGAAAAAATACCGGTTAACCGGGTCCACCAGCGTTGGATTCTTGATCGGTACAGGGATCTTTACCTTCCGGAAGGAGAGACAGAATTTAATAAATCTCTTGCAGAGAGTGATTATCTTTTTATCGCTAATCTTTTGAGAGAAAATAATCTTATAAGTGAAATTTCCCCATTTCATGAATTTTATCAACCTGCTATTAACTGAATGCTATGCAAAATATCACCCGCAGAAGAGGCCTGGCTTTTAAATTGATTCTCTACATTTTTACAGGTATTGCAATTATTTTTTTCCTGATTTTTGTATATAATTATAATATTTCCAGGAAAATAGTAAGAAAGAACCTGATAATTGATGCTGAAAACCTCACCAGTCTTACTGTTGCCCGCGTAGAAAAAGTATTGAATTCTGTTGAAAAGATTCCTTATAATTTCTCAAGAATAATAGAATCAGGCAATTATTCAGAAGAAGAACTGTTGCAGCTGATTTATGAGATGGTAAACAATAATCCTGAAATATATGGCGCTGCGCTGGCCTTTGAACCATATTATCATGATCCTTCTGAAAAATATTATTCACCATATTTTTATCGTGATTCAGCCAAAATCAGCTTCAAATATATCGGAGATGAACAATATGATTATTTTTCAATGGACTGGTACCAGATACCCAAGGAACTGGATCTGCCAATGTGGAGCGAGCCCTATTTCGATGAAGGGGCAGGTAATGCTATAATGTCAACATATTCCGTACCAATATATAAAGATCAAAACGGCAGGAAAAAATTCATTGGGATATTGACATCTGATATATCGCTCCACTGGCTGCAGGAATATATGAATTCTATAAAAATATATGAAACCGGATATGGATTTATGATTTCATCGAACGGGACTATAGTGACGCATCCCGACAAAGAACTGATAATGAATGAAACTATCTTTAGCATTGCTGATAGCCAGGAGTCCCCTATGCTTAGAGAAATTGGGAAAAATATGATAAAAGGCGAATTTAGTTTCGCTGAGTTTGAATACAGGAATGTCCATACTGGTAAACGTAGCTGGCTTGCATATGCTCCCGTAAAATTAAATAAATGGTCGGTCGGCATAGTTTTTCCGGTGGATGAATTTATGGCTGATGTAAATAACCTTGTTAAAAGGCTTTTGGTATTTTGCCTGATAGGATTGTTGTTCATTCTGACAATGATAATTTTTATTGCCAGGTCAATAACAAGGCCTTTGAGAATACTTACAAATGCTGCAGGTGAGTTTGCACAGGGCGATTTCAATATTACCTTGCCTGAGATAAAATCCCGTGACGAGATCGGCACTCTTAATGATTCATTTATATATATGCAAAATGAACTGGCCCGGACAATCGGGGATCTTAAAGATGCATCTGCAAAACTAAAATTGTCTAATGAAAAACTGGAAGAATATAGCCGTACTCTGGAACAAAAAGTCCAGGAGCGTACGGCTGAGTTAAATGAGAAAAACAAAAAGCTGGATGCTGCATTCAGTAATTTGAAAGCAGCACAGGCACAGCTTATACAATCTGAAAAGATGGCCTCACTCGGACAACTGACTGCCGGAATTGCCCATGAAATAAAGAATCCGCTGAATTTCATCAATAATTTTTCCGATCTGACTGTTGAGCTGGCTACTGAACTGAAAGAGGAATTTGACAAGCTGGCAGATGTAATTTTACCTGGTGACCGTGATTATTTTCAGGGAATAACAGATGACATATCTTCAAATGCACAAAAGATCAATGAACATGGAAGGCGTGCCGACAGGATTATAAAAGGGATGTTGTTACATTCAAGGGGCAGGGCAGGAGATAAGCAACCAACAGATATAAATGCAATGGTTGCGGAAGCATTTAACCTCGGATACCACAGCATGAGAGCACAGGACAATAATTTTAATATAAAAATTGAGACAGATTACGACACAACAATAGGGATGATTAACGTCGTTCCACAGGAGATTAGCAGGGTATTCCTGAATATTATCAATAATGCCTGCTATTCCACACATCAGAAGAAAAAGAGATTAAAAGATTCATATAATCCGGTACTGCAAATCAAGACCGTTAATTCAGATAAAAATGTTATGGTTCATATACGGGATAATGGTCAGGGTATCCCACAGGAAATTGTCGATAAGGTTTTTAATCCCTTTTTCACAACCAAACCTGCAGGCAAGGGAACAGGGCTGGGGCTGTCACTGAGCTTTGACATCATTGTTCAAGAGCATCAGGGTAAGTTGAATGTGGATACGAAAGAGGGTGAATTCGCTGAATTTATAATTTCAATTCCGAAAAATTTAGTTTAGTATATTTTTAAATTTAGTCGTAATTTTAAAATATGCAGTTAAAATATTTATATAAGGCTGCTAATGAATTTTTGAATAAAATAAAATGCTTATTAATAATAATTAAATATCAGATGTTGATAATAATTTTTTTAGTAAATTGCAAATATAAAGCCGAAGTGTTTTTATCAATTTAAATGAAAAATATAAATACAGAGCATTTCATAATAGAAAACCGGATAGAGGAAATTCCTGTTTTGGCCGAAAAAATAGAGCGTCTTGCAGAAGAGGAGAAACTGTCGTATGAAATGACAATGAATATAAATCTGGTGCTTGAAGAAGCGCTTTCCAATATTATATATTACGCTTTTAGCGACAACAAAAAACATCTCATTAATATTTTATTATCTGTAGAAGATAAAAAACTGACGATAAAAATAACTGACGACGGAATACCTTTTGATCCGACTCTCCATAAGGAGCCTGATATTTCATTGCCTGTGGAAGAAAGAGAGATAGGAGGTCTTGGAATTTTACTGATATCGAAAATTATGGATACTGTTAAGTATTCAAGAGATAAAAATCTAAATATACTGACTTTAACAAAATATCTGAAATGAATTTAACAAATGAGAAAATCAATAATTTTTCAGTGATTAATATCAATGGAAGAATCGATAGTACAAATTATGCTGAATTCGAAAAACAGATCAATCTGCTGTTCAACAGCGGAGAAACAAATATTATTATTAATTGTAAAGGACTGAAGTATATAAGCAGCTCCGGACTAAGAATATTTTTGATAGCACAAAAAAAAGCAGCTGTAGTTAAGGGCAAACTGCGCTTGTGTGAGATGCAACCTTCCATTAAAGAGATATTCGTCATTTCAGGATTCTCAACGATCTTCAATATATTCGAAACAATGGAAGAGGCTCTTCAATAATAGATATTATGAAACGAGCATCTAAAATATTTACACTCAAGAGAATGATTAAAATACATGCGAGTTACATACTATACCTTTGAAAATTAACAATTTTAATAGTATGAAACTAATCAAAATTATCAATTGTATTATCGCCCTTGCAATTGCCGGTGGGATTTTGCTGATATCCGATCTGCAGAACCGGACAGGGGAAAAGGCTGAAGATCCGGCTTTTAAAACCAACGTGGAATATCAGGCAATCCCGGGAAAAACTTACAAGATCGGCATGACATACTTTGGGCCTGATGCTACATTTGAGATGGCAATGCAGGGTGTATGGGACGGATTGAAAGAACTTGGATTTGTAAAGGACAGTAACCTGATAGTTATTGCACAGCATGCTAATGGCGAGATTGCTAACCTTCAGCCTATTCATCTTAATATGGACAACCTTGATCTGGGCCTGATACTGGTGACATCAACCCCGGGTATCTCCGCAGCAGTCTCGGCTGTTAAAAAGAATCTGGTTGTATTTACCATGACATATACTCCGCTTGAGGCAGGAGCAGGCAAAAGTTATACTGACCATCTTCCCAACATGACCGGTGTAGGTTCATTCCCGCCGGTAGAAAAAACTATTGATTTTATCCAGGAAGTATTCCCGGATGCAAAAAGGATAGGTACACTTTATAATTCATCTGAAGCAAATTCAATTAAGGTTATTGAGGTCGGCCGTGACTATATTGGAACAAAAGGACTTGAACTTGTTGAAAATACGGTTACAAACACATCAGAAGTATTCCAGGCCGCAATAGCTCTTTGTATGAGGAATATAGACGTTATGTGGGTAACCGGCGATAATACCGCCCTTCAGGCACTTCACGGTATAGTGAAAGTATGCCACGACAATAAAGTGCCACTTATTTTGAATGATGTGGATTATGTAAAATACGGAGCCCTGGCTGCTGTCGGAGTGGGATGGTACAGCACAGGGGTTTACTCTGCTTCTTTTGTTGCGCGTGTGCTTAACGGGGAGAATCCTGCAAATATCCCTATAGAGAACTATGTTGAAGAAGAAATCACTTTGAATCATGAAGTCGCCCGTGAGCTGAACGTTACATTTCCGGAGAAGTACCTGTCCGCCGAAAAAGAAAAGGAGCAAAAGAAAAATTATAAGTTTTGCCTGGTACATTATGTTGACAGTCCTGTTTCGGAAGATGCGGAAAGAGGCATACGTGATGAACTTAAAAATCAGGGAATGATAGAAGGAGAGGATTTTACTCTTACAGAATTTAATGCCCAGGGTGATATATCAATCCTTAATAATATTGTTCAGTCTGTTGCCAATGATAAGTGGGATCTTATATTTACCCTTTCAACACCTACCATTCAAATGTTTTCAAAAAAGATAACAGATATCCCGATAGTATTTTCAAATGTGGGAGATCCTATACGGGCCGGTTTGGGAAAATCAAATACAGAGCATAATACTAATCTCACCGGTATATCTACAATGAGTAACTTTGAAGAATTAGTTATACTTGTTAAGGAATCTATACCCGGAATTAGGAAGATAGGAACAATATTTACCCCGGGTGAGATCAATTCCGTAGCATATATGGAAGAACTTGAAAAGGCTGCCGCAAGGCAGGGCGTGGAACTGGTCACTGTTCCTGCAAACTCAACATCTGAAGTCCCTGATGCAGCCAGGGTTCTTGTAAATAAGGGTATAGGTGCCTTCACCCAGATCTCTGATAACCTGACTGCCAGTTGCGGGCCTTCTATTATAAAAGTAGCCTATGATACGAATACTCCATATTTCTCATATGTTACCCAGCAGATAACACAGGGCGCCATTGCCATTGTTTCAAGTGACTATTATTATGCAGGAATTGATGCCGTGCTTGTGGCAAAAAAAGTACTTGAAGGGGTGTCTCCCGGAGATATACCATTCAGCAAGGTTTCGAAATCAGTGGTGCAGGTAAATAAGGATGCAATGAATCATTTCGGGGTAATGGTCCCGGAAAAATATCATAACAGGTAAAAAGATGAATATAGCGTATTACTATGAGAAACAATCTTTAGAGATGACGGGTAATGAATGCACATCAACCATAGTGCAAAAATATGCATCACATGTAAATATTTTAAATGTTTATTTGAGAACTAAGTGTTTATATTCGCTCTTACATTATTAATTAACTTATTATAAAATTTTAAACGAATGAAAAATGAATAGCCTGGAAATAAATATGACAAAAAAGAATGATGAAATTGTTCTTACGTGCACAGGCAGACTGGATGCTAACAGGGCAGGATATCTCAATGATTATATTGACCGCCTGGTGCGTGAAGGACATTATTTTATTTCTCTTGATCTTAGCGAGGTCGAATATTTGAGCTCAGCCGGAATAAGAATTTTAGTTTCGCAGTATAAAAATCTTGATGCTGTCAACGGGCATTTTACTATCAGGGATATGTCGGAAAATGTCAGGCAGGTGTTAAATATGGTGGGAATAGCTGATATGTTGAGTCAACAGGCGGGTAAAACTAAAACTGCGAAAGAGGATGAGGAAGATCAAAACAGGTTGGAGGCTTACGGTTTTGTTTTTACCCGGAAATCACTCTCGCCAAATGGGAGTACAGATATTGAATTATTTGGCAATCCTGAACTGACTTTTAAAGGTGGTTTCCGGGCGGAGCATGCCAGAACGGTTAAGGCAGGTGTAAATCATTTTTCTGTCGGACTTGGAGCTATAGGTGTCTCCTTTGATGAGTGTAAAAACCGTTTCGGAGAGTTTATAATTCTCGGGAAAAATGCTGCTTATCTTCCGGGTGACGGCTCCGGAAAGCCTGATTATATGGTAGCTACAGGTCAGTTGGTAGTCTCTCTTACAGAATTGTACGGGCTCCATTTTACTGGAAATTTTTCATATCTGATACGCTTTGATCCGGTAAATCCTTCTCAAACCATAGGACTGAGCCAGTTTATTAAAATTGTGATGCAGATGACAGATTATGATCAGATGGCTTTGGTAATGATTGCTGAAAGCGGGGGACTGATAGGAACATCGCTAAATGCATCTCCTGTTGAGGGCAAGGAGCTTTTTACCTTCCCGGAGATCAAGGAAAATATTAATTTCACAACAGAACCTGCCCATAATAAAATGTTGACCTTATCTGCAGGATATATCTCCTCTAAAAAAGATGGAGAAGATAAAAAGTTCATTCGGCCTTTATTGCCGGATGAGTCTTTGTATGGACATATTCATTCATCAGTATTTCCTTTTGTCCCTCTTAAAAAGACAGATATTGATCTTAATGAAACTATCGGGTATATATTTAATAATACAGAGATTGTTGATATTCTTCATCTTACAAATGATATCAGGGAGATTACAGGTCAGGGCGAGAGCCAGTTTGTGAAAGGTTTTTGCTGGGTTGTTCCCGTTGAATCAATAAATTTTTTATCAAAATAATAATTATTAGTTATGTCATTGTTAATCGGATCTACAACTATAGGTTTAATTCTTGCGCTTCTTGCACTGGGAATTTTTATAAGCTTCAGGATCTTTTCCTTCCCTGATATTACAGCTGAAGGTTCTTTTACTTTTGGCGCTGCAACTGCTTCGGCGCTTATAGTGGCAGGTGTCAATCCTTTGCTGGCCTGCCTTGCAGCATTCATGACAGGAATGGTTGCGGGCGCTTCAACCGGTGTAATTCACACAAGGTTTCGGATAAATCCACTCCTGGCAGGGATTCTTGTAATGACTGCATTATATTCTGTTAACCTTCACGTAATGGGAAAAAGTAACCTGCCTCTTTTGAGTGAAATTACTGTTTTTTCGTGGATTGAAAACCTGTCGGCTACATTATCAGGGGCTGACGATAAAACAATGATCATCGGGTGGGAGGT
>CAZIOB010000171.1:0-8340 GCA_964540755.1 uncultured Prolixibacteraceae bacterium
TCATCATCATGTTTTTGCGCTTCAGTTGTCTGTGATGAACTGTTAATTCCATGTGTTAACAGAAAAAGGATTAGAAAAACATAGTATAAATTTTTCATAAAAAAAGAGATTAGTAATGGATTATTAATTATTATTACTTCTCACACTCTCTTTTTAATGCTATGTTCATACGGTTAAAACCTTCCCTGGTCTTTTCCAGAATACTACTCATCATCCATACGAGAATTCCCGTAAATTTTTCTCCGTGAATGAATCTTACCTGATTATCCTTAGCTCGTTCGATGATAAAAAAATGCTCTCCGTCAAAAAGTCCTTTTATACCAAGTTTTCCTTTCCATCTTAATTCCCTGTTTGACTCGAATTTACGTATTACAGGGTTGAAAGTCATGCCATTACTATCTGGAGGTTTTAGAAACACAGTCAATCTTCCCCCTTCAAATTTATCTCCTTTGATTGATCTAATAAACGGGTTCCAGTTTGGATGATTTTCATAATCTATCAAGATGCGCCAAACGGTTTCTGCGGGCGCATCAATCAAAATTCCAGTCTCTATTTTTTTCATTATTTTTTATCTTTTAGCTTTCTCTACAACTGACTCTATATCGACCGATATCCCTCCTTTATGTTTACTTTCCTCGGCAGCCTGCATAAATGCAAATATCTCCAGTGTCTCTTCAACCGGTACCGGAATGATCCCTGTATCAAAAAACTCAGTTATCCTGACCAGCAAGGGATTATAACCCTGGTAATGATCCAGTACTTTTATCTTCTTTTCTCCAAAAACCGTTGCTCCATAACCACCCTTGCCCGTCCGTATTCCCCGGTAAGTACCTATCCTTTCATCATCCCACAATCCAACAACATAATCAGTGCCTTGCGTGTGGGTCCTTTTTACTGATCTGCATCCAGTGCCCATCAGAGAAAAAAGGATCTCAACTCCATGTACACCATACCAGAAAAGATCCGGGTGATGCTCCTCAATATGAGCAGGACTAAATGTATCTACTCCTAAAACCCTGCCAAACTCACCGCCGGCTACTTCCTCAATCCCATCCATATATCGCAACGACGAAGATGAAAACATGAGAACTCCATACTTCCTGGCAGCCTCTACAATAGCATAAGCATCAGACAATGAACCGGCAAATGGCTTATCTATAAAAACCGGCTTGCCCGCCTTAAAGATCTCAAGTGATTGCTCAAGGTGCCTGTTGCCGTCAATGCAGGTCAACAATACAACATCGACTTTCTCCAATAACTCACTCATGGAATCAACAATCTCAACCCCCTCTGCCTTTACCTGTTTTGTAAGCTCAGGGATCCTCTCTTTCCACTCCGTAATCTCTTCCGTGCCCTTCGGATAGGCAGCAACAACCCTGTACCCATTGTACTTATCCCCCGCTGAAGGATCATTAAGTGACTTTGTGAAAGCTACACTGTGCCCTGTATCAACTCCTACCATCCCAACTCTTTTCCCCTTTCCGGCCATTTTAACATTACCTGTAAAACCATATGTCCTGCCAGCCAGTCCCAGTCCGAGTCCGGCAACAGCTGTATGCTTTATGAAGCTTCTTCTTCCTTTTGAATGCATATTTTTCTGTAATTTGCTAAATAAATGATTTGTTATCTTAAACAAAGCCAATAAAATAAATTGAAGTATTAAATATTATTATCTTAAGAAAATCAATAATGTGATTATACTTATCATTTATACAGGCTTTGATCTGTTATCCCATAATCTTTTGAAATTTACGATAGGTTATTTTAGAAAATTTTTAAAACACCCTTTAATATTCATGAAAACAATAGATCCTATATTATATTACAGATATTCAGCCGGAAATTTCCACGGATCCCTGTAAACGGGAATAGCTCTGCGGGAAGCTTCCGCGTCTCCTGTAATCTGTTCTTTTACAGGATCAAATTTAATGGATCGGCCCAGTTGCATCGACAAAAGACTCAATGTAATGGGCACATCCACCTTTACATGATATTCAGCATTAGCTGAAGGTTGTTTGCGGGATTTAATGCATTCAACCCATTCAAGTTCATGTCCCGGAGAAGAAGGAATACTCTTTAGAGGTGTTCCCATACCTTTCATCCTGTCACCTTCCGGAATTAATATGTGCGTGTTGTAATCAGTTATCAGCGTACCGTTAGATCCGTGAAAATAGATCCCAAGCCGTCTCCTGGTGCCGGTCTCGTAACCTACCCCTGATTTATCCATCTCAGAAAATGCCCAGCCGTGACTGTTGGTGGATGACTGCATCCAGGTCATGGTCATCTTCGGATAGCGCCAGATAACCTCATGATTATCATAGGCATCACTGTCATCCTTAATAATATATCTTCCGCCCATGGCGCTTATCTCGGTGGGATAATCCAGCTCCAGAGCCCATATCGGCAGATCTATAATATGCGGAGCCATGCCAGGTGTCCAGCCCCCGCTGAAATCCATCCAGAAACAATGGTAAAAGGCATCTTTCACAAGATTCGGATTAAACATCTGCATGGGTGCGGGACCAACCCACATATCCCAGTCTAATCCTTTGGGAACATTCCGTGTATTATTGCCACTGCCAATGCCGTCAGGGGCTTCATTCATGACAAAAAACGTTCTTACAGTCCCAATATCTCCAAGATTGCCAGAACGTATCAGCTCTACCATCCTGCGGTAATGATCTCCCGAGTGGATCTGCGTTCCTATCTGGCTGATTACATTATTCTTCCTTACTGCATTTCTCACAGCTATGCTTTCAGCAAAATACATGGTCATCGGCTTTTGAAGATAAATGTCCAGTCCTGCCTCTGCTGCCTCTATCGCCTGCAGGGCATGCCACTGCGCAGGTGTGGCAATGATAACAGCATCAAGTCCCTCATGCCGCAACAGTTCCCTGTAATCAGTATAGCCCCTGCATGTGCTCTTATGCTGATCCAATACAAAATCAAGCCTCTCCTGCCATACATCACAGGCAGCGCTGACAACAACATCAGGATGAGCTGATGCTGCCTTAAGGTTAGCCTTGCCCAGTCCGCCGCACCCTATCAGTCCCATGCTGATCTTATCGCTTGGGGCTGTCTTCCCCGAGCCTGCCAATACAGAGGAATTTATTATAAACGGCGCTGTTATCGCAGCCGCAGAAGTTGATCTTATAAAATCCCTTCTTGAAAATTGTGATCTGTTTTTATCCATGATATTATATTTTAATATTTGTTATCTGTCAGTAAAATCTCCTGAATCACGAAAACTGATTAATTATCACCTTCTGCTTTACACATAGGTGCCAGATCAGAATGGTAAGCATCCCATCGTTTCCGGAAAAGTTCATTGTCTGGTCTGCCTCCCCTGTGAACTATAAGCCTGTATCTTAAAATCAAAGGTTCATCCTTTTTTAAAGGATACCTGGTGCCGGGAGCCGGAAAGGTGGGCTGGACCCATGCCAGCTGCGGATATTCAACCCAGGCGCCCGGATATTCCGGATTGCTTTTATGTTGCAATACCATCAATCCTGTTTTGGCATTATTCCCCTCAAAGATCCCGTTAAAATCAGACCATGCCCGTTGCGGATCCTCTGAAACAGAATCAGTATGATTCGATATGTCCTGCTCTTCGGGAGTCTGCATACGTAAGTTCAATCCCCCGTAAGAATCAGTATATCTGGTTGCTATAGTGATGCTATCCTTTAATGCCAGAAAATAAAGAGTAAGATCAATTATCCTGTTATCCGGTGATGACCTGTATATCCTTATTACGGCATTTTCACTTACTACAGGCTCTGTATTTTCCCACATCCACAGGTTCTCAGCTTTTATCTCAGAACAAACAGGACCCTGTGTCGTTTCAATATTGCCGGTAGGGCGCGCAAACACTCTTTGAAGTGCATAGATATCACCAAGTTCACTGCCGTAATAAACCTCAGGCCACGCCCAGAAGATGCCGCGGTGATGAGGATGGCCCTCTGATGGCCAGTCACGCGTCAGCATCTCACCCTCCAGTCCGTATAATGGATGGATATAATCGCTTCGCGGTACAGCATAAATGCTGGTAACAGTAAAGGTATCCCTTTCATTTCTGGTATATTCCTCCCTTCTCTCTTTTTCATCACGCACAACATCATCACGGTAAACAGTCTGGTAGTTATACTGCAAAACTTTTTCTCCATTTTCGCTGGTTACATACTGACCTTTACTGTCCTTTTTCAAAACAAGAGGATCAAAAGGAGTATCAGATTCAGCAAGTTTGAATTGCCTCCTACCCTTACTTCCCTGTGGTATGATAAATATCAGCTTATGCATACCTTCATCATTGTCATCACGAACCATCTGGACAGGTATCAATGATCTGTTATCGTTGCTGCCTGTAATCTCCTGTAAAGCCAACCGGTTCTCACGGGCAGCTTCCAACTTTGAACCATCCAGCTCCAGTTCAACCCACACCGGCGCATTTGTTCCTCCATAGATCCCGGAACTGTCATCAATCGTTATTACATTTTTATCGGATCTGCATCCGGATATGACAAAGAATAAAATGATTATTATTCCTGAAAAAAAATTGGATAATAACATAAGCCAGATTCTTTATTATAATATTTATTACTACTACAAAACGGCATATTTACTTATGCCCGCAAAAAAAAATCAGCCATAACGGACAAACTGCCTGATAAACCCATATCAAAAAGGTCCGGCGGTAAAAGCCGGGATCTCACCGTACCATGATATCTACATTCTGTCTATTTTTATAAGATGAATACCTGCAGAGTCAATTTTTTTTGCCGATGAGAAATTTTTATCACCCCTGAAAAAATGCAGGTTATCTTTTCCTGTCGTCTGCACGGTAACCTCCCAACCTTTACCGGTCGGTTCAACTGAAAGAATATCAGTTGTATTAGCTTCGGGCATTACAGCAACATCATCCCTTATATGAATAGTTTCCAAAACATAGCTGCGAGGCTGAATTTCATAAACCGAATTTCCCAGATGAAATTTTGCCTGTGCTCTGTTATCAGGTGCAGACCAGTCTATATTCAGAATATAAATGGTCCGTCTTTTATTATCATCCCAGACGGTAAAACTCACTTTGTCATCAGGCGTGATCCAGCCTTCGGGATACCGGGAGGATGTACTCTTCATTCCTTCTTCTTTCATTGCATCCTGATATGGCTCGCGTATGGATTCCTCTGCAGGATAGGCAGCCTGTGGAAAATAGATAACCTTTCCTTTCCCATAATTAATTTCGGCCTTTTCCTTTAATTGTCTGTAATCACTACCAAGAAGTTCCTTTATTTCAGTGTCGTCTTCAGGAAAACGGGGAACGATGTCAGGATCCAGTTCAACGTTAAGATGAGCAGCAGAAAGTATAAGTGTTCCTCCTTCAGAAACATAATTCTTCAGTCGTTCAAGATCTTTTTCATTATAAGTATTCCAACCGAGAAATATTATAGTCTTGTACTTTTTAAATGTCTCTTTATCAGCCTCCACAGGCAAAAGATCAATAGCCCCAAAGGGAGTAGATGTAAACCAACCATCCGGACCGCATGCATTTATTATATTTTGGGGATAAAAAACATTTATCAGGTCAAAACTTTCCGTAGCTTTATTGAATTCCCATTTTTCTCCTCTTTGGGACCAGAGCGGCGTACGGCCAAATGATTTCCAGGCGCAGTTCCGTCCCTGTATCAATGCAATATCAATTACCTGATCACCTCGCCGCTCATGGGTCTGTATGAAGTCCAGCATTTTATTCTGTACCTTGATATGCTCACGGCCTGATTCACTGAAACGGTCATTTGCATATTCATCTATCCATAATGCATCCTCAGTATTTATATGGGAAGAACCATGCATATATGCGGTTGCCAGTGAAAGATAAAACCTGTGGGCATGTTTTGGATCGGTATAAGGATGTGAACCCCATTGCATGGCATGCAGTGATCCGTACTCATTTCTTTTATATGCCCCTGAGGCTCCCCGCAGTGATGAAAGTATTGTTTCTTCGGGTCCATACATTTGTTCTGCGCCCAACCAATCATAACCGGCCTGGTAAAGGTACCGGAATAATGAGGAAGGACCGGTATGTCTTGTACTCTCACCTTTGGAGTAATTCAGATTATTTACAAAATAATCAGCGCCATCCCTCATATCAGTCACCTTATAAGGATCATAATGTATAAATACACCATTATCAGTATAAATCGGACGATGTTTTGCAAAAATTCCTCCGTAAGGCCGGGTACGGGCTGCCATATCAGAAAACAAACCCTGATAGTGGAAATGGCGCCAGTAATAATACCCACCGTCGTTTTCATGTGCCTGTTTGCCTTGAAATACAGGAGTTCTCAATTTTTCAACCGGCGGATTAAGTTCTGATCCCGCAAGTGTGCGACCCTCCACCTGCCATGCATATGGCATATTAAGCTCCCTTAAGAGCCCAAGATATTTTTTCACTATTGCCGGATCGGGATCTCGTAATCCCGACCACTGGTATGAAGGACGAAACTGAAAAAAATTACCTATACGCTGGTTGACATACCATTTAAAATAATGAGAATAGTAAGGATCTACCATATCGATATAGATATCATCACCCACCGATAAATATACATTATCATCATTTTTGGCAATGATTTGTCCGATATCAACAACCTTTGACTTTTCTCCATAGTGAATTATGATTGAATCACCTATGCCCGGACGTTTCGTCCTGAATTTAATAACGTGCAAACCGGGAGTCTTTATAACCTGTTCGTCCACTGCCGGTTCTATTCCGGAAGTAGTTCCGTATGAAAGTTGCAACCCGGGACTCCTGGTTTCTATCAACAAACCAAACTCTTTATTTGCCGGGATAAATCGCGGCTCAGATATGATCTCGAGGTCATCCGCAGGCTGTTCAATAATTTCTATAGTTGATATTTCATAAGGAAAAGATGCAATTTCCGGTTCATCTGCCAAAATCAGTGTAAGATTTTCCCCCTCTCCGACTTCCTCCGGTAAGGGAATATAGAAGTCGGCAACATTGGATGCCCTGTCAAATATCCGGTCATTGAAAATCTCCCTGCCATCAATATCAAGTATCCAGCGGGGCCAGTTCCGGCTCACCATGTTGCAACCAACCCAATAATTAAAATCTGAATTCCTGCCGTCATGTTTAACAAAAGGAACATTAAAAATCTCTTTGCCATTCTGACTTATGCGGGGAGCCTCCATAAAGCAGTCACCCGAAAACCTGCTTCCTCCCGCAACAACAAGTACAGCAGCCACATTTGCCGGCATGTTAAAAGTTTTTTCCATCTTTTCATAAGGCCCCTCCCCTGCCGGTATTGTCATGAATACGAGCGAATCCGGAGGATCATAAATATCATGTTTACTTCGTCCTTCTTTTTCATAAAAGAGTTCAAGTTCAATACCAAAATCTTCAGGATTTTTGCAGGAAAAATCATTGCGTTTGACTCTAACGGATATTTTTGTTTCTCCGGCCTTGATCTCCTGCTCTGAAATACGGTAATAAGCCTTCCTGGGAAACTCTTCATTACGGCCACTGAAAAGCAATGAATATTTATCATTCGAAACATGAATTGAATCAAGGTAATCATCTATATAATATTCCCACTTACGAAAGTTGCTTTCTCCCCTGCTTTTAAAATCCCCCGGCATCAAGGTGCCTCCTGTAACACGGATCATCTTTGTTGTCGGATAATCCCTGCCGGACAATTTGATATCAACACTTATTTTTTCTCCGGGATTCAATAAAAGGGGACGCTCGGAGGAATTGAACAATACAGTACGATATTCTTCAGCTGAAATTTTTTGGATATTAACAGCAAGTATTAATAAAAAAAATAATTTAATTGTAAATTTTATCATAAAACCTCCTTAAAAGCAGACATTATTACAATTACCGGAAAGTGTTTAATGAGATTTCTTTTCATGATGATTATTTTAAAATTGATTTACTCTTATATAAAGGCATAATTATTCACTGTTTGCAACAAAATGTTTAACAGCATATATGCAAATTACTAAAAATTGCTTCAAATGGAATATATGTCAACTATTTATTTATAAAAATATCAATTTCTCCAACTGATGCCACATCAGAATTTTTTCCAGTGCTTTTGGAAACCAGTTTCACATATTGAGTAGAAAATAATTTTTCAAACTTAATATTCTGTGGTATATACTGAACTCTTTCAGACCAAATAAAATTTACCATTCCGCATATAAAGTTACAATGCCCATTGCCGGGACTAAAATTCTTCCATTTGTAATTTTATCACCCGGTTCTTCCGCTTTATCACATATATAAACAGATACAGGTTCTTTGTGAGGCCATGACAAGGC
>CAZIOB010000172.1:0-14507 GCA_964540755.1 uncultured Prolixibacteraceae bacterium
TTGGGATTACCGCTTGCAACCTGCAGTTCAACCCCCATTATACCTGGTATGTCACGGGCAACCTTAAACGTGTCAAAGTTCGCAATCATGTTTTTTTCAGGATTATCAGGATCGCGTAAACTTGCCTGGCGGATGCCTATTTTATATGGTAACCGTTTGTGCCCGCCTTCCTGCTGACCGGTACTGCCCGTCAAACCTATTCCGACAGCCCCCAAAACACCTGTTTCCAGGAAACTGCGACGGGAATAATTTTTCTTCTTGCTCATAGTATTTATCATATAATTTTAAAAGATAAATAGCTGTCACGCCCTGTTTATCCCAGTTCCCTTATATCTATTTCTCTTCTCTCTTTTGCTGACCTGACTGCACCTTCACATATCTGAACAGTCTGCCGTCCCAAATATCCGTCCGGGTAAGGTTTTTTCTTTCCTGCCAGTACCCCGGCAAAATATTTCATCTGGTTAACAGGACCATCTTCCCCGGGCAACGATTTAGTGAAAGGTTCAGGTAATTCCTTTTTTATATCAAAGCCCATGGGTTGGCCATAGCGAACTGTTATCTCCCTCCCGTCAAACAACAATGAACCATTTACAGCAAAAAAATTGTTTGCTGCGGCAGGGCCATAATTATATACATTACCTCCGTAATTCATGAATGCATTATTTGCATATCTTACGAATGCACCTGCATGATCCATGGAATCCCTCCGGCGAAGGGAAAGGTTATTCACACCCTGCATACTCATTACTGCAACAGGCTCGCTGTCAAATATCCAGTTATTGGCATCAATGATATGGGCGCCCATTTCATAAATAACACCGCCGCTCTTAGCCTGATCCATTCTCCAGTACTCTACTCCCGGAGGATATTCATCATCGCCGGGTACACGCCAGTCGCCCCGGTAATCGTTAAGATCCGACTGAAGTATTTTACCCAGTGACGAATTACGGATAGTGTCCACCAAAATTTTATAAACACTGCTGTGCCGGCGCTGTGTGCCGATCTGCAGGGCTTTGCCCGTTCTCTGGACGGCGGCAATCATTTCATTACAGTCAGCTACAGTAATAGCCATGGGTTTTTCACAGAAAACATCTTTACCGGCCTGGAGAGATGAAATAACATGATCTTTATGCATATAATTCGGTGTAAGTACCGCAATTGCATGAATATCATCCTGTTTCAGCATATCATCCAGATCGGTATAGAATGCGGGCTTTGGACCGTTTTTTATAAGTTCCGCCCGTCTTTCCATTTTATGAGGCAGAAGGTCGCACAATGCGGCCACCTCAATTTCGGGTACCTCATTAAGAGAACTGATAATGGTCTTACTCCGGTTTCCACAACCGAGTATTCCAATTTTAAACTGTCCCGGAGGGATCATCCCGGTACTGCTGTAAATTGAAGATTCTGCAATCAGTGGACTGCTGAGTGCAAGTCCTGTACCTGCAGCGCCAATAAGACTGCGCCCGATAAAGTTTCGTCTCGAAAGATTTCTTTTTTCATTCATAAGACTTATCTCCTTTTTAATTGATTATTGATTTCTGATTATAAATTGTTAATCATATTCTTACTAAACCGGTTTATATAACTTTCAAATTTTTTTTGATTATTAAAGTGACTGCGATAAAGAGATTTGACAACTGGTCTTTTCTACCTTTTCATTTTTATTGTTCATATCATCTAACAGAATATTCACTGCTTTATGTCCCATCTCATCAAGGGGAATAGTGGCAACATCCATATCCGGAGCCAGGGTGGAAAACAGAGGATTACGATGAACACAGGCAAGTCCGAACTGATCAATTTTTATATTATTCCTGAAAAAATACAATATTGTTTCAAGGGCAAGATAATGTGTTATAAAGAAAAATCCATCTACATCAGGGACTTTCTCAAAAAGGTTATCCAACACCTTTATAACATCTTCCTCATAATTATTTCTTTTAACCTCACAATACAAATTTTCATCATAGGGTATATTGGCTTCCCTTAATGCTTTTTTGTATCCTTCCTGTCTCAGGGTAACTGCCGTAATGTGGGTATCAGGAGTAAATAATGCTATTTTTTTTCTTCCCCTTGCAAGCAGTTTACCAACCATAACAAAACTTGTTTCCAAATCATCAATTACAACATAGTTAGTTTTTAAACCGGGATAATAGCGGTCAACCAGCACAAAGGGAAAATCCTCTTTAAGGAGCATCTTTAATTCATTCTCACAATATTCAGTAGGTGCAATGATCAGTCCGTCAACCTGTTTTGTCCTCAATATGCGTATCATTTTAGCTTCCTGCACAACATCTCTTTCCGAGCTGCATATTATTAAGATGTAGCCGTTTTTTTTGGCTTCGATCTCAAATTCCTTTACAAGCCCGGCATAAAACATATCACCTATAGAGGGGACTATTACGCCGAGAGTATAGCTTTTTCCGCTGTATAAACTTTTAGCTAACAGGTTAGGCTGGTATCCTTTTTCTTTAGCATACCTTAAAATCTTTTCCTGTGTTTTAGTGCTTATTCCTTTAGAAGAGCCGATTCCGGATAAAACAAATGATACGGTAGTCTTTGAAACATTCAGATCTTTTGCAATATCCTTGATGGTAATCCTCATTATTTATAAATTTTTCTTTAGTGATGTTGTAACCTGTACACCTGTATAACCTGTTCCGGAAACAACCTTTTTTTTTACAAAATAAGGTCATTATTTTTAAATTTCCAAAATCTAAACCGGTTTAAATTCAAAAAAATGTATTTTTTGAAAAAACTAAACCCGCTTTATGTAATTATTAAGTTAATCAGAGCTCTCATTCTTAACATTACAGATTTATCTGTATATTTGTATTGCAGTAAAGTGTTGTGCCAATAAAGGAAACTCATTCCGGCCGGGGAGAGATATATCATTACAGGGAACAAAACCTTTATAATTTGTACCCGGCTTTAAATGGCATAAAATTACAACAGCAGATCTTGCCGAACCTGAAGCATACTATGAAACGAGCATGTAAAATATTTACACCCAAGAGGATGATTAAAATACCTGCGAGTTCCATACTATACCTTTGAAAATTAACAATTTTAATAGTATGAAACGAGTCATGTACTATCGTTCACACAGGAGAAACATTATAAATGACGAGTTCCATCTCATACCGTTAAAATAAACAATTATAATGAGATGAAACTTTACCGGTAATTACTTAGTATAAAATACTATTCACTTAAAACAACTGGATATGTTTGATTTGGAAATGATAAAAAATATTTACTCACAACTTCCCGGCAGGGTAAGGCAAATAAGGGAAAAAGTCAAAAGGCCCATGACCTGCGCAGAAAAAATCCTTTATTCACATCTGTTTGAGACTCAAAAGCCGGATGTTTTTGAGAGAGGAACCGACTATGTCAACTTTGCTCCCGACCGGGTTGCTATGCAGGATGCCACGGCGCAGATGGCTCTTTTACAATTTATGAACTCAGGTAAATCAAAAACGGCTGTCCCTTCAACAGTGCATTGTGATCATCTTATACAGGCACACCTGAACGGCAGGGCGGATCTGGAAATTTCCCGCGAGGCCAATAAAGAGGTTTATAATTTCCTTGAATCGGTTTCCGACAAATATGGTATAGGGTTCTGGAAACCGGGAGCAGGAATAATACATCAAGTTGTTCTGGAAAACTATGCATTCCCCGGGGGAATGATGATTGGTACCGACTCCCATACTCCTAATGCCGGCGGACTGGGAATGATTGCCATAGGCGTGGGTGGCGCTGATGCTGTGGACGTTATGGCAGGTATGCCATGGGAACTTAAAATGCCAAAACTTATCGGGATAAAGCTTACCGGCAGGTTAAGCGGCTGGACAGCCCCTAAAGATATAATTCTTAAAGTGGCAGGTATTCTTACTGTCAAAGGTGGAACCGGTGCTATCATAGAATATTTCGGAGAAGGAGCCGAATCTCTTTCAGCAACTGGTAAAGCCACCATCTGCAATATGGGGGCAGAGGCAGGTGCCACTACCAGCATTTTTGCATATGACAAAGCAATAGACAGATATCTCAGGGCCACAGGCCGGACAGAAGTTGCTGATATGGCAGGGGAAATAAAGGATATTCTCTCTCCTGATCCGGAAGTGAAAGCTGACCCGGAAAAATACTATGACCGGTTAATTGAAATAAACCTTTCGGAACTTGAGCCTTATATCAACGGACCTTTTACGCCGGACCTGGCAACACCGTTGTCCCGAATGAAAGAAGCCGCTATCGAAAATAACTGGCCTCCCGGTGTTTCAGCAGGACTCATAGGTAGTTGTACAAATTCATCTTATGAAGATATCTCACGTGCTGCATCTGTTGCAAAACAGGCAGTTGAAAAAGGACTTAAGGTGAAATCCCTGTTTACTATAACTCCCGGGTCTGAACAGGTCCGCTTTACTGTTGAACGAGACGGTTATATCGATATTTTCGAAAAAATAGGAGGCAGGGTATTTGCCAATGCATGTGGCCCCTGTATCGGACAATGGGCCCGTGATGATATAAAAAGTAATGAACGAAATACTATAGTCCATTCATTTAACCGGAATTTTTCAAAACGAAATGACGGTAATCCGAATACCCATGCATTTGTAGCATCTCCCGAGCTTGTCACTGCAATGGCTATTTCCGGGCGGCTTGATTTTAATCCTGTAACTGACACGCTGATCAATGAAAAAGGTGAAAAAGTGAAGCTGGCTCCCCCCGCGGGATTTGAATTGCCGGTTAAAGGCTTTGATGTCCGGGACCAGGGATTCCGGCCTCCGGCAAAAGACGGGTCAGCAGTGGAAGTATCAATAAAACCGGACTCAAATCGTTTGCAACTGCTTAAACCTTTTGAGCCATGGGATGGCAGAAATATTACAGATGCCCGGCTTCTGATAAAGGTTAAGGGCAAATGCACTACCGACCATATATCAATGGCCGGTCCCTGGCTTCGTTTCAGGGGTCATCTTGATAATATTTCAGATAACATGCTCATAGGCGCCGTAAATGCTTTTAATAATGAAACAAACAGGGTGAAGGATCAGGTTACGGGCAACTATGGGGCTGTCCCTGAAATTCAGCGCCATTATAAGGAAAGAGGAATACCAACCATTGTTGTGGGCGATCATAATTATGGAGAAGGATCATCCCGTGAACATGCAGCCATGGAACCACGTCATCTCGGTGTTAAAGCTGTTATTGTAAAGTCTTTTGCCCGCATACATGAAACGAACCTGAAAAAGCAGGGAATGCTTGCGCTGACATTTGATAATGAAAATGATTATGATCTGATTAAAGAGGATGACATATTTAATTTCACAGACCTGAAGTCGTTTGCACCCGGGAAACAACTGACAATGGAAGTTATACATAATGACGGGACTAAAGATGTTATAAGGCTTAACCATACTTTTAACCGGCAGCAGACAGAATGGTTCAAAGCAGGTTCCGCCCTGAACCTTATCAGGCTAAAAACAAAAGGTTAATTAAAAAATCAATAATTTATAATATATCCCATTATGCAAAGAATAAAAGTACAAAATCCGGTAGTTGAGATAGATGGTGATGAGATGACCCGGGTTATCTGGAAATTTATTAAAGAAAAATTAATACTGCCTTACATCGATATCGATCTGAAATATTATGATCTGGCAATCGAAAACAGGGATGATACCAGTGACCAGGTCACTGTTGAAGCAGCTCATGCCATAAAGAAGTATGGCGTTGGAGTTAAGTGTGCGACTATTACTCCAGACGAGTTACGTGTTAAGGAATTTGGATTAAAGCATATGTGGAAATCACCAAATGGTACTATCCGTAATATTTTGGGCGGAACCGTTTTTCGCGAACCAATTCTGATAAAAAACATACCGCGTCTGGTACCGGGATGGAAAAAACCTATCTGTATAGGACGACATGCTTTTGGCGACCAGTATATGGCCACTGATTTTTTAACAAGAGGGAAAGGTAAACTGACCATAACATTTACTCCTGACGACGGCAGTGATGCTGTTAGTCGTGAGGTTTACCATTTCCAGGGTGACGGCATAGCAATGTCAATGTATAACACCGATGAGTCGATACGGGGATTCGCCCATGCCTGCATGAACCAGGCAATTTTAAAAAAATGGCCTTTATATATGTCAACTAAAAATACTATCCTGAAAAAATATGATGGCCGCTTTAAAGATATATTTGAAGAAATTTATGAAACTTATTACAAAGATAAGTTTGAAGAGTTGGGCATTACATATGAACACAGACTGATTGACGATATGGTTGCAGCAACACTCAAATGGGAAGGAGGCTTTGTTTGGGCCTGCAAAAATTACGATGGAGATGTGCAGAGCGATACCGTGGCACAAGGTTTCGGATCACTTGGATTAATGACGTCCACCCTGATCACTCCCGACGGTAAAACTATGGAAGCTGAAGCTGCTCACGGAACAGTGACCAGGCACTTCCGCCTCCATCAAAAAGGACTTGCTACCTCTACCAATCCCATTGCATCAATATTTGCATGGACTCGGGGACTGGAATTCAGGGGAATGCTTGATGGAAACCAGGAACTGATAAATTTTTCAAATACCCTGGAAAATATATGTATCAAAACAGTGGAATCAGGTAAAATGACAAAAGATCTCGCTCTGGTAATATATGGTAAGAATTTGAAGGAGGAACATTATCTCACCACTTCTGAATTTTTAGATGAAATTGATAGTAATCTTTTAAAAGAACTTACTTAAAATAACTTCAATTAATTAAAAAATTTTTTATCTTAAGGCCAATTACTATAAAAAAATATAAAAACACAAATTAGTATGGAATATATAAAGTACCGGTTTTTTCAAAAGGCAAGTAAAGTCTCAAAGGAATTTCAAAGGATCAAGAGGGAACATGCCGACAAGGTTATTGCTGAGATCACGCTCGGACAAGTACTTACAGGGATGAAAGGCATTCCTCTGCTTGTTACCGATACATCAAAACTGGATCCTCATGAAGGGATACGCTTCAAAGGTTATTCAATTCCTGAATTACGCGAAAAGCTTCCTAAGATATCGGAAGAGGGGGAACCCCTGCCTGAAGGCCTCTTTTATTTAATGCTTATCGGGGAGATCCCTACTCATGAGGATGTCATGAACCTATCCAAAGATTTTGCCACGAGGGCACATGTTCCCCAGCATGTGTATGACGTTATTGACGCTATGCCAAAAAGCTCGAGGCCAATGACCCAGTTCAGCGCCGGCATACTTGCCATGGCAACAGAATCCATATTCCAGAAGGCATACCGCGCAGGAGTAAACAAACAATATTTCTGGGATTCCACATATGAGGATGTTATGAATCTTATTGCACGCCTGCCCCCGGTGGCAGCCTACATTTACAGGCGTAATTTTTATAATGATGAACAGATTGAGGCCAATCCGCGTCTGGACTGGGCAGGTAACCTTGCCCACATGATGGGGTTCGATTCCGAGGATATACGCAGGTTATTCAGACTTTATATGGTCATTCATGCTGATCATGAAGGCGGAAATGTTTCTGCACACACTGCCCATTTGGTGGGATCAGCGCTTTGTAATCCGTATTATGCGTATGCAGCTGCTATGACAGGCCTTGCAGGCCCCCTGCACGGATACGCCAATCAGGATGTGATTCACTGGATATTCCAGATGATAGAAGATTTAGATACTTATACACCTACAGACGAGCAGGTTGCCGCTTATTGCAAACAAACCCTGGAAGAGGGCCGTGTAATCCCGGGATACGGCCATGCAGTGCTCCGTAAGACAGATCCCCGGTTTACGGTTCAACAGGAATTTGCTGAAAAGTATATTAAAGATGAACCGCTGGTTGACATTGTAAATCAATTGTATAAAGTAGTTCCTCCTATTCTTTCCAAAATAGCCAAGATCAAAAATCCCTGGCCTAATGTTGATGCCTTTAGCGGGTCTCTGTTATATCATTACGGAATAAAGGAATATACATTCTACACTGTACTGTTTGGTGTTTCAAGAGCATTGGGAGTATTGGCTTCCCTCGTAAACGACCGTGTTTACGGAATGCCAATTGAAAGGCCCACTTCACATCCCCTTGAATGGTATAAGGAGAAAGTAGAAGGTAAATTGCTAATAGATGAACTTTGAAGGTAGCTGACTTATTAATGACTTTTAAAGTTACGGATTATTTGAATTAATAAATAATGGGCAGCAATCAACCTCTGGCAGAACGATTAAGGCCAAAATCACTTGATGATTTCATCGGTCAGGAGCATTTAGTCGGGAAAAAGGCTGTCCTCCGTAAAATGATTGAATCAGGTAATATTCCTTCAATCATTTTTTGGGGCCCGCCTGGTGTGGGTAAAACCACGCTGGCCAGAATTATTGCCAACACCCTGCAACGCCCGTTCTACACTTTAAGTGCCATTAATTCAGGGGTAAAAGATGTAAGAGAGGTTATTGAAAAAGCAAAAAAGCAACAATTCTTTGACAGGCCGAATCCTATTCTGTTTATAGATGAGATACACCGTTTCAGCAAATCACAGCAGGATTCTTTACTGGGAGCAGTGGAGAACGGCACTATAACATTGATAGGCGCGACGACCGAGAATCCGTCTTTCGAGGTAATATCCCCACTCCTGTCGAGGTGTCAGGTATATATTCTCAATGTCCTTGACAAGGGAGAACTGATGCAAATTGTTGATACAGCTATTACTAAAGATACAGAATTAAACAAACTGAACATTTCTGTAAAGGAAGAGACAGCTATGCTGAGATATTCAGGAGGTGATGCCCGTAAACTGCTTAATGTAATAGAGCTGGTCGTCAATTCGGGGAAAGGCAGAAATATAGAGATTACAGATGAAAAGGTAACAGATTGTCTCCAGAAAAATCTTGCTGCCTATGATAAGCAGGGAGAAATGCACTATGATATTATTTCCGCTTTCATAAAAAGTATCAGGGGAAGCGATCCGGATGCCGCTGTTTATTGGCTTGCCCGGATGATTGCCGGTGGAGAAGATGTTAAGTTCATTGCGAGGCGTATGCTGATACTGGCGGCGGAAGATATCGGACTGGCAAATCCGAATGCCCTGCTCCTGGCTCAAAGTACATTCGATGCAGTTCATCAAACAGGGTATCCCGAATCGCGCATTATACTGTCTGAATGTGCAATTTATCTTGCTGCCTCTCCAAAAAGCAATTCTGCATATATGGCGATAGAAAATGCACTTTCACTAGTGAACAAAACCGGAGACCTGCCGGTGCCGCTGCATATACGTAATGCTCCTACAAAACTTATGAAAGAGCTTGGCTACGGTAAAAATTATAAGTATGCCCACAGTTATAAGGGGAATTTTGCGGAGCAGGATTTTCTTCCCGAAGAGATAAAAAGTGAAAGGCTGTATATCCCGGGTAAGAATCCACCGGAGAATAAAATTCTTGAGAGATTAAAAAATTTGTGGGGAAACAGATTTAAGTGATCCTGCCCCGGGAAGATGATTAATTATTTTTCAAACCTTTATTATAGAATAATTTAGCATTCACTAATTAAAATCTTTCTAAATAAATTCCCCTGTAATATTGTAAATCTTATTAATATTTATAACTTGCAACTATTCCATAATTATTAAATTTTTAGCATATGAGATTTGGAAGAGGAATGGCTTTTGGCGGAAGAAAAGGAAGAAATAAAGGAGGGGCTTACGGCCCAGGAGGTTATTGCATTTGTGTTAAATGTGGCGCCAAAATTCCACATGAGCAAGGTGTTAAATGCACTGAAATAAAATGTCCGGAATGCGGCCATACAATGGTACGTGAGGAACTTGTCAACAACAAAAAGTAGGTACCGGATGTATAAATATCTTTTCGGCCCGGTACCTTCACGCCGGCTGGGAATGTCACTGGGAGTCGATCTGGTGCCCAAAAAAGTATGTTCACTGAATTGCCTCTATTGTGAGGTTGGTAACACCACCAGACTAACAACAGAAAGGAAGGAATATATTCCTTATAAAAAGATAGTAGCGGAATTAAACGATTATTTTATCAATAATCCCGTGCCTGATTATATTACTTTTTCAGGATATGGAGAGCCGACACTAAATTCAGCTCTTGGTGATATTATTAAATACATTAAAGATAAACAGCCGGAAATTCCAGTAGCTGTTCTTTCCAACGGAACATTATTTTCACTTCCTGAAGTCAGGGATGAACTGTCGATGGCCGACCTTGTGTTACCTTCGCTGGATGCAGCCACTCAGAATACTTTTGAGAAAATCAATGTACCTGCTTCCGGTATTGATGTGACTGCTCATATACAGGGGCTGACAGATTTCAGCCGTGAATTTAAGGGCACTATATGGCTTGAAGTTTTTATTCTTCCCGGCTATAATAACTCGCAGGAAGAACTGGCCGAATTAAAAAAAGCCATTTTAATGATAAAACCGGATAAAGTTCAGCTAAACACCCTCGACAGGCCTGGAAGGACAGAAGGACTTAAAGCTGCCACACATGATGAGCTTATTAAAATCATGGATTTCTGGAAGCTCGGTAATGTTGAAATTATTGCAAACGCACCGGAAAGAAAGAAAATTTCTTCTTACCGTAAAGATATTGAATCTGCCATACTGGGCACTATCTCACGAAGGCCATGCACAGCCGATGACCTTGCGATGATAATGGGAACACATATCAATGAAATAAATAAGTATCTGGCAATTCTTGAGAAGGAAGGGAAAATAAAGAATGTCAGACAGGAAAGGGGTATCTTTTA
This sequence comes from uncultured Prolixibacteraceae bacterium, assembly GCA_964540755.1. Taxonomy (GTDB): domain Bacteria; phylum Bacteroidota; class Bacteroidia; order Bacteroidales; family Prolixibacteraceae; genus JAAYJR01. Next base: position 10,780 of record CAZIOB010000172.1, read on the forward strand.
TTATCCGGCATAACAATTTTTTGTTCATTTCCTGATAATAACCGTTTTGGAGTCATGCGACCAGGCAGAAAAATATCCCAGGGCTTTGTTATCGAAATTCGAGACAGGATTGGCAGGAGCAGGTGATCCGGGATTGGCATCAGCAATATCCTTAAAAGTGGTAAAATATCTCCAGGCACTCTCATCTATCGAAATAAAATCAATTTTCGCTGTATCTCCTGCATTGAAATTCCGTGCACGTATTCTTATCCTGAGATTACTGCCGTCAATATCGTTATCCCTGAAAACAATAAGGTCATCAATACTATTTTGAAGTATTCCGTTTCTGTAAACTTTTATACGGTAATAGTTTTCCACCCCTTCGGGATCCGTAAAATAAATATTTAACCTGTATCCATCATTATAAAATCTGGTTCCGGCTAAGTAACTATAACCAAGAGAATCAATTTTAACAACAGGATGCAGAGTTGAAACTGCGTTGTAAGTCTTCCCGCCAATCTCTGCCTTAAGCCTGTATTCTTTGTTAAAATTCAGATTGGCCAGGTCTGCTTTGTAAAATCCCGGACATATCTCATTTACTTTAATCACTCTCCCGGAAGGAATTTCAAGGAATACACCTGCGCCTGTTAATCCCTTTGTTGTATCACTGCTGAAATAACTTCCTGTTCTGGAAATCCTGACATCGATAAATTTGTCATTGAAAGAAAGATTCCCTTCGATGACCATAGCAGGGCTTGCCTCATTAAGATCAACATCTATCACTTTTTCACAGCCTGAAAAAATCAGAAATAAGATAATATAAAGTAAAATAAATTTTTTCATTCCTGTCATATAACAATCCACCAACAATTTCAAATTCAGCTAATAAAATATTTTATCAGGTGATATTTTGTTTTGTAATAGCAAACTAATCACCGTTATAAAAACCTGCTCAATTTACATAAAGATATTAAAACCTAAACCTGTAACTCACAGAAGGAATTGCACTGAAAAGCGAAACCTGCACAGCTTCCGTAAACCCCGGGTTATCCTCCACTTCTCTGAAATCAATAAAATAAGCATTTTTTCTTGCATATGCATTATAAACTGAAAAATTCCAGCTTGATTCAAATTTATCTGTTTTTTTCCGTTGCCATACCAGTCCGATATCAAGACGGTGATAATCGGGCATCCTGTACCCGTTTCGCTCAGTATAATAGCCAACAGTTTTACCATCTATTTCATATTTACCGCTCGGAAAGGTTACTGCATTTCCGGTATAAAAGATCCAGCCGGCTGATAACTTTAACTTTTTGCTTATATCATACATTGCAATAACAGAAACATCATGTGTACGATCATGCCGTGCAGGAAAAGGATTGCCATTACTGATCTCATCAAACTGCCTCATAGTCCTTGACCAGGTATAACTGATCCAGCCATTCAACCGGCCGGTTTTCCTTTTAAACAAAAACTCAGCACCATAGGCCCAGCCTTTCCCAAATACCAATTCTGATTCCACAACAGAGTTCAATAAAAGTTCAGCTCCGTTTTTATAGTCTATCTGATTTCTCATGTCCTTATAATATAATTCAACAGAAGACTCATATTCATTATCACTGAAATTTCTGAAATAACCTGATGATAACTGATCCGAAACCTGTGGTTTTACATTGTTACTGCTTGGCAGCCAAAGATCAGTGGGCGTTGTTGTAGTAGTATTGGTCAGCAGGTGCAGAAACTGATATAATCTATTATAAGAAGCCTTCAGGGAACTGCGGTCATCCAGCTGAAAATTAATGCCTATCCGCGGGGCAAGCCCGCCCTGTGTTTTATAAAAACCTGACCTTTCAAGCTGAATTGTATTGATCAGCTCTCCCGTATCATCAAATTCATAAAATTCACCGGGCCCCATATTGCTGAAAAGAGCCAGCCGGAGGCCATAATAAAGCCTCAGCCTTTCAGACACTCTCTGGCTGTTTGAAAGATATACACTCCATTCAACAGCTTTTCTTCGAGAAATATCTTCAGGAATTATAAATCCGTTATCTTCATTCATGGTAATATCGCCGGGTAAGATCACATGCCGTATAATATTGCCGCCAAATCTTATAACATTATTACTATTAACATAAAAAGAGAAATCATGTTTAAGATTAACATCCTGTATTTGGGAACGAATAATAATATCAAGATTTTGCAAAACATTAATATTATAAGAATAATTGCTGAAGATCAGTGAACTGTTAGCAAATAACCTGTCGCTGAATATATGGTTCCAGCGGAGAGTACCTGTAATACTTCCCCAGTCGAAACTAAATTCATCCTTATAGCCAAAATCATCCCTGCCAATATATCCTGATAAATAAATCCGGTTGTTGCCGTTTATTTTATAATTTGTTTTAAGGTTAAGATCATAGAAGTACAGATGAGAATTTTTGAGATCCTCATCTTTTGAAAAATTAAGAAAAAGATCAGCATAAGTGCGCCTTCCGCTTACCATGAATGAACTCTTATCTTTCACTACAGGCCCTTCCATGGTAATATTTGATGATATTAAACCTAAATTCCCGGAAACCCCGAATTCTTTGAGACTGCCTTCTTTCATCCGGATATCAAGCACAGAAGAAGCCCTGCCGCCATATCTTGCGGGGACAGACCCCTTTAGGAGGTCTGCATTTTTAAGGGCATCAGAATTAAATACTGAAAAAAATCCCAGAAGATGTGAAGCACTGTAAACAGGAGCTTCATCTATTAATACCAGATTCTGGTCGATTCCTCCACCCCTCACATGAAATCCTGAATTTCCTTCTCCTGCCGGCTTAACACCCGGGGTCAGCTGTATAGTTTTAAGTATATCAGGTTCACCGAAAATGACAGGTACGGTTGCTATCTGATCCGGTGTGATCTGAACGTTTCCCATTTCAACAGAAGTGATATTTTTATCAGCCTTCTCCCCGGTAACTTCAATTTTACCTAATTCATAAGTTTTTTTTTCCAATTCTATATCCACCTTCATATTTTTGCTGACCTCCAGATCAACTATTTTAGGTGAATAGCCTATATACTGAAATCGAAAGCGGTATTCACCCTGAGGAACTGTAAGGGAATAAAACCCGTATGAATTAGAAACACTTCCTGTGCGGGGAAAGTTTTCCACTAAGACAGATGCTCCCGGCAAACTCTCTCCTGTTTCCGCATCGCTTATTATACCGCTTAATACAAATTTTGTTTGTCCATTTGCAAAATTCAGATTAAAAAGTATAAAAATACATATTATGATTTTTTTCAGCATGTTCATTCAATTGCGGATTCAAAAATAGTAATAAACTTGTACCTTAATAAAATATTACTAATTTTGGTCACCTTTTTTCAACCATAACTAAAAAGACTGACAATTAATTTAAAACAGATATAGCATGAAAGTTTTCAAGACTGAACAAATTCGTAACATTTCTTTAACAGGAAATGCCGGCAGTGGAAAAACCACCCTCGCAGAAGCTATGCTGCTTGAGGGTGGGGAGATAAAACGTAAAGGTGAAGTAACGGCAAAAAACACTGTCTCTGACCATAATTTTATTGAACAGGAGTATGGAAATTCTGTAATATCTACTCCTCTTTATGCTGTTTATGAAGGTGTTAAGATCAATATTCTGGACACCCCGGGTATGGATGATTTATGTGGAGGAGTAGTATCGTCACTAAATGTCACTGACCTGGCATTGATGATGATAAATTCCACCAACGGG
>CAZIOB010000173.1:0-3284 GCA_964540755.1 uncultured Prolixibacteraceae bacterium
CATGCCAGTCCCAGCCCAAATGCCATTTGCCGATATAGGCAGTGTGGTAATCATTTGCCTGCAGTAATTTGCCAACCGTCATCCTGTCAGGCTCTATCAATGCTCTTGAGTATCCAAGCAATACACGACTCTTTAACTCTGATCTCCAGTTGTACCTGCCGGTTAATATGCCGTAACGTGTAGGCGTACAAACTGCCGCTGTGGTATGTGCATCCGTAAACCGAATACCCTCCGATGCAAGCCTGTCAAGATTAGGTGTTTTGATCTTAGAGTTCTCATTAAAACATGAAACATCCCCGTATCCCATATCATCAGCCAGGATATATATAATATTAGGATTGCCATGTTTATCCTGAACACCATGACCATTACATTCTGCAACCATAGTAATGGTGGCAGCAACCAGTAAACTGTATTTAAACATTTGTATTTAACTTTTTAATATTTCAAAAAAAACCAAATAGCCATGCTCATATTAATTATAATCAGCTCCTTTCAAGCTCTCCTCACATGAACGAACAAAATCATCCAGGCGGCTTTTCATTTTATTAACAATGTCCGGGTTTTGACCCGATATATCTGTTGCCTCAAACGGATCTTCCAGCAGGTCATACAGTTCAATATTATCATTGATCTGAAACAATTTATACCGGTTATCCGAAAGAGCTTTTTGATCGCCCGACTGAAATCCTATAGGAAAGGGCCGTTCAGTGATACCATTTTTCCATGTACCAACCAGTGAGACACCATCCACCGGGGAAACAGGGTATTGATCTTTTTCACCCAATATTTCAAGTATTGTCGGGAAATAATCTGAAGTAACTGCGGGAAAATCAGTTCTAATGCCACCTTTAATATTTCCCTGCCATACAACAACTGCCGGAACACGAATCCCGCCCTCATAAAGGCTCCGTTTACGCCCTCTGAACCCCCCGGTGCTTCCCTGTGTCCTACCCGCTTTTGCCTTACCCTCCGGGCCGTTGTCACTGGTAAAAAATATTAACGTATTTCTCTCTATCTCCAATTCCTTCAGCTTGTTGTTCAATCGCCCAATCTGCTCATCCATAGCTGATATAGCTCCATAATAGTGTTGCTCGTCAACACTTCTACCGGCATACATGTTACGGTATTTCTCTCCGGTTAAAACAGGTAAATGAGGTGTATGAAACCATACAACCGCTAAAAACGGATTCTTTTTATTGGCCTGGTTCTCAATGTAGGGTATTACCCGATCCATTATTATACGGGAATCATCACCTTCCAGGTTTTCAGTTACCTTATCTCCTGCCCCGCTCCAGTAATAAGTCCCGAAGTGTGTGCCGGGAATGCGATTGCCGATATCACCTGAATCCTCACCAGGCGTAATCATCGGATTCCATGTTGGCACTTTTGATTCAGTTGAAAAACAAATATCAAAACCGTTATCCCAGGGGGGAGAAAAATGTTCAGGGTCTCTGCCTCCCCTGTTTGCATCAATTTCATCATTGGTAAGGGTTCCCAAGTGCCATTTTCCAAAATGGCCGGTAGTGTAGCCTCTTTCTTTCAGGAATTCAGCAAGAGTAACCTCCCCGGCTTTCATCTTTCCGGTATTTGCATGAAATACCCCATACCTGAAGGGATGCCTGCCTGTCATGCAACTGCCCCTTGTGGGAGAACACACTGGTGCAGCAGAATAAAACCTGGAAAAAACCATGCCCTTATTTGCCATCTCATCAAGAGAAGGCGTTTTTATCAGTTTACTGCCGTTAAATCCCACGTCACCCCAACCCAAATCGTCTGCCATTATTAAAATAATGTTCGGAGCCGCAATGCTCTCGCCGGAATTTTCTTTTGATCCCCGATCAGAATTACATCCCGCATTAATAAATAGAAATGCTAAAACAAAGACTAACAAAAAATATCTCATCTTTTAAAATTTTTTACACAGATATTTAACAATGATCCATGTTCAGAAACATTATACCTAAAAATATTTGACTAAAGTGGTGTTTAACAATTATATTTATTTACCATCCTGTATTTTGTTCCAGATTTGGATTTAATTTTGTCTGATTATCAGGAATCGGGAAAAGCAGCATATAATCCTCAACATCTCTGCCCTGGGCTCTCATGGTTTCCAAAAACAAACCTCTTCTTTTAAGATCCCATGCCCTTTGTCCTTCAAATGCCAATTCAAATCTTCTTTCCTCTAATACTGCATCTCTGAATTGGCCCTGGGTTAATCCTGACAGGTCGGGCAGGTCAGATTCAACACCATTTCTGGCCCTGGCTCTTATTTGATTGATCAATGTATATTTCTCATTATTATCCGGATCTACTTCGTTCAGAGCTTCTGCCGCAATCAACAATATATCGGCATACCTTATAACCGTAAAATTAAGCCCGGATGCTATCTCAGCCTCTCTGTCATCAAATTTACAAATATAGTATGGGAATTTACCCTCATATGCATCCTCCATAGTAATTGTTCCGGTCACCCCGTCAATATGTTCGTAATGATCGGCAATTGTAGCCCACTTACGATACGAATCAGGATTTTCTGCAACAAAATCTGCTGAGGGTGCACGACTTCCTCCTGGCACTGTTTGAGCAAAAAAGGAATTTTGATATTGTCCGACAGAAGGTCTGGGTGCACAAGACGTGGGAATACCATTATTTCGTTCCCCACTTAAATACTGCACCTGGAATATATGTTCAATTCCATTGTCATTTGCAGGATTAAAAATATCCGCATAATCCGGATAAAGAGCATATTGTCCTGAATTAATCACATTCCTGGCATGAGTCAGTGCTTTTGAAAAGTCGCCCCTGTATAAATATATCCTTGCCAGCAAGGCATTCGCCACATTAGCATTGATCCTACCCCCGGGACTTGTCGGCTTAAGTTCCGCAGCCGCGTCACTCAGGTCTCTGATTATTAAGTTATATACTTCCTCATCAGTTGCCCTCGGAGCGTATATATTATCAAATCCTGCCGTTGGTGTTTCATATATAGGCACACCTCCCATCGCACGTACCATCTGGAAATAATAAAATGCCCTTAATGCTTTTGCCTCTGCGATAATATCGGCTTTCTCTCCTTCATCATAAAAATCAATGTCTGGTGTATAAGCGATAACTTCATTGGCTTTGTTAATCCCTGAAAAGCAACTTGACCAAAGTCCGTCTGTTACATCAGAATTATAAGTAAAATAATCCCAACTAAACAAATCTGTAACAATAGGTGATATTATCATATCATCTGCAGTCATATCTCCATAATTAATATAAGTGGCAGAAGAAAC
>CAZIOB010000174.1:0-8928 GCA_964540755.1 uncultured Prolixibacteraceae bacterium
ACAGCAAGGAAAGAACTAATAATGAATAGTAATTTCTAAAACGAGAAATAAAATTTTGTTGATGCATAATATTACATATTTAAAGTAAATTAATATCAAAAATTGCTATTTGCTGCAAACTGTAGCTTTCTGTCAGTTAAGATATAAATTTAGCAATATCTAAGATGACATTCAAGCAAACTGATGAAAACTTATGTTCTTTTCCAATAAAATCACGTTACAGTCACTTTGGCCAATAATTTTTGGATAGTCTGAAATGTATTTCATTTCCCCTCTTCCATAAACAATTAGCAACCGTAGATTATGCAATCCTGAATGCTCCATCTAATAATTCCCAACCTTTTTATTCAGACAAGCATTTTCAATACCCGGTTTTGATTGTAGAGCGTCTCTTAAAACTTTCGTTATATCTCCTGTTATGAAAAATTGTTCTATCCCTCTAAAAAAGTTTGACAAAATTTAAAAAATCAGAAGCATTACAAATAAATGAGGAAATAATAAAGATGATAAAAAATTCCCTTTCAAATTGTGAGAATTTTTATTTAAGAGGATTTGAAACTTTTTTAATGAAACACAGGTCAGAAAAGGCTGCCCGGCTGATATAAGAAAATTTAAATTCTCCAGAGATAGAATATATTACATTCTTCTTTTCTTAATTTTTTTTCAGAAGAGAAAGTTTGTCTATTTACCTAATGCTTTTTTAATTGCGCTGATTATGGCAAGCAGTACGCCGCCACCAACACCACCACCGACAACACTTCCAATTATACTGGCCAAATCCAGGCCTTCTGCTCCGGTTCCTATTCCCAGAACACCAAGAAGTTGTCCACCTAATCCACCGCCAATTATACCAAGAATTGCATCCCATGCTGTACCCAGTGACAATTTTTTCATCAGGGAACCTGCTCCATAACCTCCTGCTGCACCGGAGATTAATTGGATAATGATAGCTGCTAAATTACTCATAGCTGAAAATTAAATTTATTAACCCTTCTAAATTAGTGATTTTCAATTAAAAAACAATATTTATTCAGATATTTTTTAAAAATACAATTCAGGACTTTTCAAAAATATTTATTTTAATACAACTCATAAATAAGGTAAATAGAAGCATGGATTTCTTTTAACTTTGCAGCACCTAATTTTAAAACTGTAAATTCGGGCTCTTTTTTAAATTCCATATCCTCATAAAGTAGTTTTGCCCATACCTGAGCAATATTTTTAGTCCGTTTGATTTGTTCATCATTAAATTTCAGGGTTAACTTTGCTTCAAATACGAGCAGGTAATTATTTATTGTTATGGCTAAATCAGGCTTGGCATTAAACATACCTTGCAAAGCACCATAAACTTTTCTTTCATCAGCAGTAAAAAGAGGCTTCCCAAAAGAATATATTTTACCTGGGTTAACTTCCTTATAAGGTTTCAATTTTTTTATTTCATGGGCAATTTCATTATAATCTCTACAATCTGTAATATTTTCCTGACCTTTTATTATATCTACAATATTTTTTTATTTCTTCCTCTGTGTATCCTTTATCCTCAAGTGCATCTATTAATTCCTGCTGGCGCGGTTGTCCAAATGTTAAACGATAAAAAGCAAGAATTTTGATAATATTTGAATACTTTTCAATATCGCGACTAAGGGATACAAAGGGACAAAACGTTCTATTTTGATGTTATTCTCAGTTTCAGTATGCCAAAATGGAACTAACTCACATGGAAACTTTGCCCGTTCTTTTTCATGAGAGGCTATAGAAAGTAACTCATCCCAAACATTAAGAGAGCTGCTACTTAATTGAAGTTTATCAACGTACTTATCAGCAAGATTCAAACGGATTACCAAACCCTGGTAACGATTGATACGACCTTCACGTTGCTCAAAATCAATAGCGTTTGAAGGCAGATTCCAATGAAAAATTTTTTTACAGTACAAATGAAAATCAAGACCTTCCTGACCAATGGAAGTACTGGCTAAAACGAAAGGACGAAAAGGCGAATTGAAAGCCTGCCGAACATTGATGTCCCGCTTAGATTTACTGGCAGTGCTAAATTTTTGAATTCCAAAATCTACTGTATAATGAGAACGCATTGATTTTCTTTTTCTTTTAATATTATGTGGATTGTTCATAAAGGTGCGGTAATCTTCGATATCTGTGGTAGAAGTTCTGACCGATAAAATATCAGTTATAAAATCGCTTAATTCTGAAGGTAAATGAATGTTTTCACTTTTAGTCAGTAGATAGACAAATTCATCCAACATTGATTGAATATTCCCATCTACCATATATCGTAATACCCTATCTCTGTAATCGCCTTCCTTATGATGTAAGCGCACAACTGCTATGCTTTCAGGTTTATTAAATAGCGTCATGAAACCTGAAGCAACATTGAATGCAGCATCCATTAAATCAACTGAAAAAGAATGATACCTTAATAATGTCCTTAAGGAACAAACTGCAGGTGAACCAATAGTCAGTATAGCAAGATGTTCACATATCTTTTCAATCTGATCCTCATTCAATATAGCTGCCGGAAATATATCGGAATTCAGAAAAGTAGAAGCAGCAAAATCAAAATGCGTTTTTTTGCCACTACTTTCTTCTTTGAATTTCTCGGTATTCCCGAACATAAACCAATAGAAAAGGAATTAGAGAAAAAATTAATAAGACATATCGAAGATTTTCTATTAGAATTAGGTCGAGGTTTTATGTTTGTTGGTTCACAGCAACGAATTACGATAAATAGGCCTATTATTACTTAGATATAGTATTATTTTACAACAAAATTCTCAGAAGTTATATTCTGATTGAGTTAAAAACGACAAAACTAAAAATCATTGATGCTGGTCAACTCAACACTTATTTAATTTACTATAAAACTGAAATTAACGACAAAGACGACAATCCCCCGTTGGAATAATATTATGTGCAGAAAAGGATTAAGTTGCAGCCGAGTATATCTTGGGAGGATTAGAAAATAATGTATATACATCAAAGTTTACATACGTGCTACCTGACAAAGAAGAATTGATGAGGGAACTATAAAATATGATAAATGAATGAACCCAGGCGTTAACACGGAATATACGTAAACGTGTGATGTAGGTAATTTAAAGTTTATTATCTTTACTTATAAGATCAGAAAGTATCTGACGAATTTGGTTTAAGCTGGTCACATCATTTAAAAAAATAGTATTTTCGCTAAAATTCGTATTTTTTCTCGTGTTCTGTTACTTTTCAAAATTTTATTGTTATAAAAAGCAATGAACAAAAGGGCGAAAGCAGAGATATAATTTTTTTTAAACTTAGCCGGGGAAAAACTTATAAAGTCGGATTTCGGCTTATAAAAAAGGGTAAAAAAGTCGGATACACTAAAAATTAATCGTTAATTGAAAAAAATATTAATTCAATACAAATAAAAAAGAGATAATTATGAACGTTTCAAATCGTCGTGAATTTATTAAAAAGACTACTACCACAGCTGCTGGCATGATGTTGAGTGCACCTGTAATTAAAGCAGGATTCGGAAATAAAAGTCCGAATGATATCATTAATGTTGCCGTGATAGGTATCAGAGGCAAAGGTGGTATGTATGGAGGCGGAGGGCACTATGCAGTTTATTCTGCTATGCCTGATGTCAGGGTAACAACAATATGTGATGTTGATGAGAGAGAATTCCCTGCGGCAATCAAGAATATCCGGAATATTGGAGGCAATACCCCCAAAACAGTTGTAGATATGAGAGAGATGCTTGAAGATAAGGATATTGATGTGGTTTCAATTGCGAGTCCTGATCACTGGCACGCTCTGCATGCTATATGGGCATGTCAGGCCGGTAAAGATGTATATGTGGAAAAACCAATATCATATAATCTTTTCGAAGGCAGGAAAATGGTTGAAGCAGCCAGAAAATATGGCCGTGTTGTCCAGACTGGTACACAAAGAAGAAGTGATAAAGTTGTGAATGAGGCCATTAAATTCATTCATGATGGTAAGCTTGGTGATATTTACATGGGAAGAGCTATTGTATATGGTCACAGAGCTAATATAGGACGCATGAAAAACAGTCCTGTTCCCGAAGGTGTACATTGGGATATGTATCTCGGGCCTGCTCCCTATCGTCCCTTCAATGAGAACAGATTCCATTATAAATGGCACTGGTACTGGGATACAAGTACTTCTGAATTCGGTAATAACGGTACTCATTTTATGGACCTTCTGCGTTGGGGAATGCAGAAACGTGAACATCCTGTAAAAATTCATTCAACCGGCGGTTTTTACGTATGGGATTCGGACCAGGAGATACCCAACCTTCAGACTGCTACTTATGAGTATGCAGATGGCACCATCATAGAACAGGAAGTACGCAGTTTGTTTACAAATTCTGAGTTTAATTCAAAGAGCGGATGTTTCTTCTATGGATCAGAAGGGTGGATGTATCTGGGAGGCAATGAATTCCAGACATTCTTCGGACCAAAAGACGAACCAGGGCCAAGTATGAAAGCTTCAAGTCCTGAATTGCCTGTACTAAAAGATTTTGGTGATACAAAAGCAACAGATTCAGTCAATATCAGGCCGCTGGAATTTGCTCACTTCAAAAATTTCATCGACACAGTGAGAACCAGAAAATGGCAGGATCTGAATGCTGAAATTCTGGAAGGACATATGTCAACTGCGTTTGCACACCTCGGCAATATCTCCTATCGTACCGGCCGGAAACTTACTTTCAATCCTTATTCTGAGAAGTTTATCGGTGATGAAGATGCTAATTCTTATCTGAAAAGGAATTATCGTTATCCTTATGTAGTGCCTGAAAATGTGTAATTAATAAATATTTATGTTAACCGGCATCATGTTTTTATTACATAAATGTAGTAGTTATATAAACTTGTAAAATGTGGGGCTGTATTACTTTAATGAGTATATAGCCTCTTTTTTTTATTTTGAATACAAAAAGTTTATCTATATATTACCGCTTGAAAAATATTTTAAACTTTAAATTACCTGTTATAACAGATGATGCAGGATTAAGAAATTAATATTCAGGAGGAAGTATAAGGGACAATCAGGCTTCATTACCAGTAAAATACCGGGAGAGGAATAACCGGAACTGCACTATAAAAATAATAAAACGAAAAAGATGTATTTATTTTTTGACACCGAAACAACAGGTTTGCCGCGAAAATGGAAAGCACCTGTTACAGACCTAAACAACTGGCCAAGACTTGTACAGCTTGCCTACTTATATTATGACAGGAATGGCAATAAAATTTCTGGTGGAGACTTTATAATTAAACCTGAAGGATTTACAATTCCCAAAGATGCTTCAAGAGTTCATGGAATTTCGACTGAAAGAGCCCTTAGAGAAGGTCAATCAATAATCACTGTATTACAACACTTTAACTCTTTAATCGAACAAGCCACTTATCTTGTTGCTCATAATATGTCCTTTGATGAAAAAATTGTAGGAGCAGAGTTTTTAAGAAATGGCATGAAAAACAGTATCCAATCTAAAAACAAAATCTGCACAATGGAAAGGACAACAATTTTTTGTGCAATTAATGGACCATATGGTTACAAATGGCCAAAACTTTCTGAATTGCATTATAAACTTTTTAGAACCGGATTTGAGGAAGCTCATAACGCAGCGGTTGACATTACAGTGACGGCTAAATGTTTCTGGGAATTAAGAAGATTAAGGAAAATATAAAACGAATGACAAGAACACCACCATCCAACTTATATGGTTAATTGCCGTTTCGGTGCAGATTTTTTACTTTTGGAAACTCAAACGGAAAAGATGCTCAACACTATACGTTTCCTTCTCTTAACACTGTTCTTCCTTTACGGAGGAATATCTCTTTATTCCCAGGAGAAGGCTGTTAACCGGGATAAATACCGTATTAATATATCCCAAACCGGCGAACCAATGAGGATTGACGGAGTGCTTGATGAGAAGTCATGGCAGGCTTCGGATAAGGCTGAAAATTTTATTCCTGTTACACCTATAGATACAGGTTTGGCAATTGCCCAAACTACGGTTTTAATTACCTACGACAAATCAAATATATATATCGGAGCAGTCTGCTATGATCCTTCACCGGGGAAAAGACCTGTGGAGTCACTGCGCAGGGATTTTGAGTTTGGTAAAAATGATAACTTCAGGATACATATAGATTCTTATAATAACCAGACAAACGGGTTTGTCTTCGGAGTCTCTGCCGCGGGCGCTCAGTGTGACGGAGTTATAAACAACGGGAACCAGTCAAGCTTTACCTGGGATATAAAATGGAAATCCGCTGTAAAGAGTTACGACGACCGCTGGGTGGCTGAAATGGCCATCCCTTTTCGCAGTCTCAGGTACCTCGGGGGAGAGAAAGAGTGGGGTGTCAATTTTGGCAGGCTTGACCTTAAAACAAATGAAAAATCAGCATGGGCTCCTGTCCCGCGACAGTTTCCACATAACTCCCTGCCACATACAGGAACGCTGATGTGGGATAAGCCCCTTGGTAAGGCAGGATTACGATTATCAATCATCCCTTATGCTACTTCAAAAGTCATAAAAAATACAGAAGCAGGTGAACCTGCAAAATGGAAATGGAATGCAGGTTTTGATACTAAAATGATATTGTCAACATCCATGAATCTCGACCTGACAGTCAATCCTGATTATTCCCAGGTTGAAGAGGACAGGCAGCAGACTAATCTCGATCGCTTTGAACTGTTTTATCCTGAAAGACGACAGTTTTTTCTTGAGAACAGTGACCTTTTTGCAAACCTGGGAAACAATCAGGCACGTCCATTCTTTTCGCGGCGCATCGGACTTAATGCCCCTGTAAATTTTGGGGGAAGAATGACCGGAAGAATCGGTAATAAATGGAGAATAGGGATCATGGATATGCAGACGGGATCAAAAGGAGAAAACCTTGCAGGAAATTATGCAGTCGCGGTTCTGCAGCGGGAGATCTTCAGCCGTTCCAGCATTGTAGGATTTCTGGTTAATAAAAATATCACCGAGTCGTATCATGATTCTGCATTCACCACGTTACGTTACAACAGGGTTGCAGGACTGGAATATAATTACGCCACCACAGATAACCAATGGCAGGGTAAACTATTCTATCATCAGTCGTTCTATCCCGGAGCGGGAATGGATGCTGCAGCTGCTTCCGGAAATATCAGCTATTCCACTCAGTACCTGAAAGCAGGCATAGATAAGTCGTGGATAGGATCGGATTACATTGCCGAGGCGGGTTATATCAGAAGAACCGGTTTCTATGAAATCAATCCAACTGTTAGCTACCTGTTTTATCCATCAGGGTCAAAAAGATTTATCAGTCATGGCCCCGGTACCAGCTTCAATGTTATATTCGATCCGGAGTTCAATCTAACTGACCGGACAACACAAATTTCATATAATATCAATTGGCAGAATAAAAGCCAGTTGTCGGTCAGAATAAAAGAACAATTCATTAAACTTAGACGAGCTTTTGATCCTACAAATACAGGAGGAGAGAAGCTTGCTCCTGGTGAGCAGTATAACTGGAAAAGTTTACAGGCCGAATTTACTTCAGATGCCCGCAAATTATTCAACTACTCTCTTAATTCAAGCGTTGGGGGTTACTATAACGGAAACCTATGGAACATTAACGGAATGACGAACTACCGGATAGAGCCGTATGGCAGCATCGGAATAACAGCGGACTATAACAACATTTCATTACCCGAACCATATAAAAGTGCAGAGTTAATCCTTGTGGGGCCCACACTTGATATGACCTTCACGGATAAAATATTCCTCACAACATTCGTACAGTACAACAACCAAATCGATAACCTCAATACAAATATCCGCTTTCAGTGGCGTTTTGCACCGGTGTCGGATCTGTTTATTGTGTATTCAGGGAATTCCTACACGGAAAATTTTGTTAATAAGAACCGGGGCTTAGTCATTAAGCTATCATACTGGTTTAACTAATTTTATGTCAAAAAATCAGGCTGTTTCTTTTTCACAGAAGTTTTCGAGTTCACTTCTTATCAATTTTAGTTCACCCACCAGTTATACTGCCTATATAATAAAAAATGAAACTATCCTGAAGCCCGACAATGAACTACCCCGCCGCTCTGCGGCGGGGAACTGACCCCAAAGCGATTAGGGTTAGCCACAAAATCAATGGCAGGATACCTTCAGCACTTAATAAGAAGGTGAATGAACTGGAGAATTGGGAGAAAACGCAATATTGGGAGAGAATGATGTTTGTTATTGAGGTGCCTTCCATCTCTGATATTATTTATGGAAATGAGATAAGTTTAACTATCGGAGGTGTCCGTGCCCTGAACCATGAATCGTTGTTCTCAAAGAAGAGTATCGAAAAGTTCAAGGTGTTTATCGGGTTTAATAATAAGGTATGCACAAACTTATTGGTATCCACTGATGGTATTATCCTTGAAATGCGAGTGTCAGGATTAGAGGAACTTTTTATAATTGTCTCCACCGCCCGCATCCTTTTCGTAAATCAATATGGCAGGGTAAAAAGACTAAATTGCCCATTCAGGGTAATAGCCCTGGATGACATACCTCCTGATATTATTACGGGAGATTTCTACAGAGTTGATTTTGTGAAGATGACCCTTGACCTGAAAGAGGTCTTTATCATTAATGGGAAAGAATACTATATCAGGTATTTTCAGATAATATAAATTGGGCTATATATAAATAGCCACGAATTGAATAACTTTTATGTTTCATTCATATTATATTTACTTCTGAGCGGGAACCCCGACGAGTTGTTCAAGCTTCTCCAACCTATATTTCAGCCGGTCATTTTCTGCTTTCAGTTCCCTTATCTGTTTTTGCTGCCCTATCAGTTGAAGCTGCAGGTTTTCGACTGATTCCAGTGTTTCAAATGCCATTCTGGTCATATCAAT
>CAZIOB010000175.1:0-23875 GCA_964540755.1 uncultured Prolixibacteraceae bacterium
TTATCTATCAAAAATGATTCTTTCCCTTTATTCCATATGAAGGTTTTAAGATGTAAATTTTTATGATCCAGATTTATATCCGATAATTTTACAGAGTGGTAAACCTGCACACCTGCCGGATGGCCGTCAATTTTCACTCCTTTTTCTATAAGCTCTGAAAAGCTGTCAAAATTTAATCGGAAAAGTGCGCTGAACTCATCATGAGTGAACGGCAATTCGCAGTAGTTTATTAATCGCAATGTTGCAGCAACAATAATTATGAGTATCAGGATCACCCTGTTGTTTAGTTTCATGGTTCAGAAGTTTAGATAAAATTCTTTTGTGATCCATTTATATTCATCGGTATAATCATTCCTGTTATCGTCATATGTATTCTCATTTTTTTACTTTTATAACGTGTAAAAATATATGTATGGAATCAAATCTGAAAGAACTTAAAGATTTTCTTGAAGAAAAGGTATTGTTATATAACAACAAAAGTTTTATTGATCTTGATCCTGTTCAGATACCGCATATGTATTCTGAAAAAGAAGACATTGAGATATCCGGATTTCTGACAGCTGTAATTTCCTGGGGAAACAGAATGACAATTATTAAAAATGCCGGACATATCATGGAATTGATGGGGAATTCCCCCTATGATTTTATTTTAAATCATAAGGAAAAACATTTGGATAAGTTTAATGGATTTGTCCACCGTACTTTTAACTCAACCGACCTGATAACTTTTATTGCGGCGCTGAAATTCCTGTATCTGAATCATAATGGACTGGAGGGTATTTTTAACAGGCATAAAACCTTTCATTCGCTGCAACCGGCTATTCATTATATGAAGGAAATATTTTTTTCTGTCCCTTATCTTCCCCGGACAAGGAAGCACCTTCCTGATCCGTATAAAGGCTCGGCAGCTAAAAGAATCAATATGTTCCTGAGATGGATGGTTCGGCATGATAATACAGGTGTGGATTTCGGCATATGGGATGATATTTCACCGTCAATATTATCCTGTCCCCTGGATATCCACAGCGGACGGGTCGCCCGAAAACTCGGATTGCTTAAGCGGAAACAAAATGATGCCGGGGCAGTTGAAGAATTAGATCTTGTGCTTCGGAAATTTGATCCGGAAGATCCGGTCAAGTATGATTTTGCATTATTCGGACTGGGAGTGTTTGAAAAGTTTTAGATTATTGATTTGAAAGGTCAAATCATAAATCATATATCGTATATCACCCCGTCTTTAATGTGAATTATTTTATCTGAGCGGTCGGCAAAATGGTCATCGTGAGTTACAATTACGAAAGTTTGTCCGAAATCATCGCGTAGTTTGAATAATAAATCATGTAGTTCTTCACGGTTGGCTGAGTCGAGGTTCCCGGAAGGCTCATCAGCCAGTACCACAGAGGGATTATTAATAAGCGCCCTGGCAACGGCAACTCTTTGTTTTTCGCCTCCTGACAGCTGGGAAGGTTTATGATGTGCTCTTTCCCTAAGGCCCAGGTAATTGATCAGGTCAAAAGCTTTGGTTTCAGCCTTTTTTTTTGAGGAACCTCCAATAAAGGCCGGTATGCAGATATTCTCCAGGGCGGTAAATTCCGGCAGCAGGTGATGAAACTGAAAAACAAAACCAATTTCCTTATTTCTGAATACCGAAAGATCCTTTTCTGACAGGCAGAAAATTTTCCTGTCACCATAATAGATATCACCATTGTCCGGTTTACTCAGGGTGCCGAGGATCTGAAGAAGGGTTGTTTTACCCGCGCCGCTGGCTCCGACAATGGAATATATTTTACCTTGGGGGATTTCAAGGTTAATACCTTTTAGCACTTCAAGGGTACCGAAGGATTTTTTTATGTTTTCTGCTTTAATCAAATAATTTATTATTTGAAGTTATTAAGTATAGTGAAAAAGGCATTATTAGCTGTTAAATATAATAATAATTTAAAAAAATTTCGTGTTTCCCCATTTCAGATTTTCGATTGTATGAAAACAATTTTTTCCAAAATATCACAGAAATGATATATAAAAGATAGATAAGTATGAATATTAAAGCCCGATCATGTTGAAGCTGCTGTCCCATAAAAACTACACCAGCGGTTCCAAGGCATATAAAATAATAATATTTTCCTGGTTTTATTTAGTCATCGATTTTTTCGTCAAGTTCTTTTTTTATTTCGTTGGTCTCTTTTTTTACATTTTCCGATACTTCATTCAAGTCTCTTTTAATATCAGAAGTATGCTCATTAATCTCACGCTTTATTTCGTTGGTAGCTTTTCTGAACTCACGTAATCCTTTCCCCAGTGTTTTAGCGATATCAGGGATAGCTTTTGACCCGAAAAACAACAATGCCAGCAGCATTACCAAAACCAGCTCTCCTCCGCTTACGAATAATATAAAAACCTTCATTTGTTTTATTTTAAAGTACAAATATACAAATTGGCATAATCAAATTAACAGTTTGCCTATTAAAAAAAGAGTCATGTTGTTGCACTGCTTTGTCACATTTGGCAGAAAATATCCCGGGCATATTCTCCGGGTAGAAGAATATGCCTGGTTTTTTTTATGGTTATCACGATTTACTCCTTTTTAAGTATAGTTTATGCAATAACCTTAATCATTCTGATTTCATTTTTTTCTTGTCGCAACAACTTTTGACAAACGCCTTTGAAAGTCGTAAGCAATTGGTGTTGCAACAAACAGCGACGAATATGTCCCTACAACAATGCCGACAAGCAGACCGAATGTAAATCCGCGTATAGTGGCCCCTCCAAACAGGAAAATTGCGAGCAGCACAACAAATGTTGAGAGGGAGGTGCTGAATGTACGGCGTAGCGTACTGTTCATTGCATCATCAGTATTTTCTATACGATTTCGTTTCGGATGTAATTTCATATATTCCCTGATACGGTCGAAGACTACCACGGTATCATTTATTGAATATCCCAAAACAGTAAGTATTGCGGCGATAAATGACTGGTCTATTTCAAGAGAGAAGGGGAGTATATTATAAAATAATGAAAAGATACCCAAAACAATTAGTGAATCGTGCGCTAGAGAAGCTACAGCCCCTAAGCCGTATTGCCAGTTTGTGAATCTTATAAGGATATAGATGAAAATGATGATAAGCGCGAAACTGATCGCGATAATTGAATCTTTACGTATATCATCAGAGATAGTCGGCCCTACTTTTTGTGAACTTAGCTGGTAATCATCAGTAAATACTTCCAGTGTAACATTATCATCCAGAAAATCCCCATCCTGGAGCCCTTTCATCAACAATTCTTCAACCTCGTTATCAATATTTTCACTATCATCCCCGATTTTATAACCGGTAGTAACCCTTATCTGGTTTGGTGAGCCATATGTTTTTACTTCCGGAGCTTCTCCAAAAA
The DNA here is from genome assembly GCA_964540755.1 of uncultured Prolixibacteraceae bacterium. Lineage (GTDB taxonomy): Bacteria > Bacteroidota > Bacteroidia > Bacteroidales > Prolixibacteraceae > JAAYJR01. Next base: position 3,391 of record CAZIOB010000175.1, read on the forward strand.
CAGTTGCAAGGGCAATCTGGACATCAGCCACCTGCACATCCTGGTCAAGCCGGACCACATAGGTGCGGCCTCCCCTGAAGTCTATGCCGTAGTTCAGTCCTCGTGTGGCAAGTGAAATTATGCCCAGTAAAATGAGACTCCCTGAAATAATGTAAGCAATTCTTCTTTTTTCAAGAAATTTAATGGAAGAGTTTCTGAGCCAGTTCCTGGTAAAAGGTGATGAAAACAGGATCGTTCTGTTTTTTTTCAGGCTCCGTTCAAATATCAGGCGTGTCAGGAAGATAGCGCTGAACATAGAGGTAATGATACCAATGATAAGAGTTGTGGCGAAACCTTTTATCGGTCCGGAACCGAACAGGTACAATACAATACCCGTTAGCAGGGTTGTTACCTGTCCGTCGATTATAGCCGAATAAGCATTTTTGTATCCGTCTGAGATTGCCAGTTTAAGTCCTTTACCTGACATCAATTCCTCCTGCACCCTTTCATATATAAGCACGTTGGCATCAACCGACATTCCGATGGTAAGGACAATACCTGCAATTCCGGGCAGGGTCAGCGTAGCTCCCAGTGAAGCTAAAATACCGATGATGAAAAACATGTTGGCTATAAGGGCAACATTAGCTGCAAGTCCTGCATTACGACTGTAGAAAAATAACATATAGATCAGAACCACAACAAATGCAATGATAAACGAGTATAATCCGCTGTTAATAGCTTCCTGTCCCAGTGACGGGCCAACAATCTCTTCCTGTATGATCCTTGCTGGTGCCGGCATCTTCCCTGATTTAAGTATATTAGCGAGGTCTTTTGCCTCTTCTATGGTTTCCAGTCCGGTTATACTTGAACGGCCACCTGAAATTTCATTCTGGACAGTCGGGTATGAACGAACATAGCCATCCAATACGATTGCTATGGATTTGCCAATATTTTCCTTGGTCATTCTTTGCCATGTTTTGGCTCCTTCGCTGTTCATTGTCATCGATACTTCCGGATTTGAGCCAAACTGGTCGAAATCCTGACGGGCATCAGTAATTACATCTCCGTCAAGCGGAGGCTGCCCGTCACGTGTTGTAACTTTCAAAGCAATCAGCCTGAAATAATTTCCGGCATCATCAGCAGGTTTGGCCGTCCATCTGAACATCATATCCCGCGGGAAGATATTCCTGATCTGTTCCCGTGCAAGATATTCGTTTACTTTGGCTGTATCTTTAAAATGTGCAATTCCGGCAGCAGGGCCCGGGAATAATTGTCCTGACTGATCCGTACTGGGATTCAGCACAGCAAAAAGAGGATATTCTTTCCTGAATTGTTCAACATTATCAGGAGCTGCAATTGTTGTGTCCTCAGCAGTTCCGGCCTCAAGTTCAGACAGCAGCGTGCTTTCTTCCTCAGTTGTATCAGCTCCTGCCGTGGTTTCCTGTTCAACAGTTTCCTGCGCAGAAACATCGCTGACTGTATCCTCTTCGAGCGATTGCATTTCACTTAATTTTTCATTTGCCTGGAGAAGATACTCATAGACTTCCTGGTTCTCATAAGTTTCCCAAAATTCAAGTCTGGCAGTACCCTGTAACAGGTTCCTTACCCTGTTTTGATCTTTTACACCTGGAAGTTCAACCAATATGCGGCCTTTTGTCTGGAGTTGCTGTATGTTTGGCTGCGCAACGCCAAAGCGGTCAATACGTGTACGTATGATGTTAAATGCATTATCTATGGCAGCGTTAGTCTCATCCCGGATAACTTCAATTACCTCCTCGTTTGTGGTATTAATATTTATTTTATCACGGAGTTCAAGTGTCAGAAAAACAGATGCCAGTCTTGCATTGGGATCTATCTCTTCGAAAGCTTCCCCGAAAAGTGTCACAAAATCTTCCTGGCTCTCTTCCCGCATTTTCTGGGCTCTGGCCAAAGCAGCATTAAATGTAGAATCGTTATTGTAGTTCGACAATGACCTTATAAGATCTTCAACCGCAACTTCCAGAGTTACATTCATACCTCCTTTAAGATCAAGGCCCAGGTTAAGTTCAAGTTCTTTAACCTCTTTGTAAGTAAATTTCTTAAGCCCTAAGAAATTATAGACTACTTCGCCTGAGATAGAATCAAGGTAAACAAATTCCTTGTCCGGGTCGCCATTGGCATATTCTTCAGCCCTGTTTTCAATCTGCCGGGCTTTCCATGTAAACGACAACTGGTATAAACATACTGCTGCTAATAAAATTGCGAATGTCAGTATAGCTCCTTTATTTTGCATAAACGGATATTAATTTATGATTTATAATTTATTATTTATTATTTGCTGAATTTTTAATTAAACCGGGTGCGTGATAATGATCAAGTGAATAAATTGAATAATCTATTTTCATATCATTATTTATGATATTAGCGGGGGATCCTCATCAGGAAAAACATAACAGTAATTTTTAAAGAGCAGGCAATTATTAAATAAGATGCCCGTATCTCTTATCTTTTTTGCTTCTTTGTCAGGTTCTATAAATTTATGTTGCTGATGATATTTTTGTATTAATTTATTATGCTGGCGCACACAAAAAATCCTTGAAGGAATATTCTGAGTTGCAAATTTTGCGGTTAGTGAACTGAACGGATTATAATAATAGATTAAACAATTTGCATTAATTGTTTTATTCTTTGCAGGTTCTGTTTTAATGAGATCAAGGGGGTGTTTATCCAGATAGATATCAATAAAAAAGGCAATACAGGCAACAGCAACAAAAATTGCAAGTTTCACCATTGTATTTTTTGATATCTTAAGCCTTAATTTCATACTATTAAAATTGTTAATTTTCAAAGGTATAGTATGGAACTCGCATGTATTTTAATCATACTCTTGAGTGATTTTACAATCATGCTCGTTTCATATAATCCTGATTCTGTTTATTTTATTTTATAAACATCCCGGTATTTTAAGGGTGCAAATATACCTAAACATTTCAGGTTTCCAAAGATTTGTAAATTGATAAATTTGACGGGGAAAGATATAATTTTAGATTTTCAGGAATAATAGTAAAATTATTATTTTTGATTACAGATGTTTTCTTTTTGTATGCAGGACTATAATTTTTCTCTTGTAATCTATTATTGCATTGTATTTCATGAAAAAATCACCGCCCAGCAATCCATGAATTTTTAAATTGACAGCCTTAGAGTATAAATTGTTAATGTGTGATAAATCCAATAATGCCACTTTCATTTTCCTAAGCTCTAATTTGCCTAAATATAGAGGTTTCAGATAAGCAATGATAGTCTCCATAGGCTTTTCACTTATCCCAGCGGTATGAACCTGGTCTGTTTTCTCACCGGAAACCGAGTACATGGTTTCTTTATTCTTATCAAATACTGTTTTTGAGGCTCCTGTGTCTATTGCCCAGTATCCTGTTGTCCCATCCGGAAAGACAGAAGGGACGAACAGGTGGAAGTTATTATCTTCCAGTTCTACAATTTTTAATGGAATTTTTATTTTCACTTAATTCAAATATGATGAGATATAATCATGTCCTTCAAATGTAGCATATAATTTGGAAAATAGCTTGTACTGATTTTTCCCTGCATCAGATATAAATCCTTCAATTCTTTTTAATTAAGCCAGTAAGTTACTTTAAGAACCACTGCCCTGTTGCGTGATTTCCAGGTGCCGGGCATATAATTATCCGTATAAACAAGGAATATATCGGAAACAGGCTGGTAGCGCCACTGGAAACGCATATTGACATTCATATTATCAATCTGTTCGTTATACTGGACAAAGGTTGTCCAGAATATTTTATCGGTAAAGGTGATGTCCAGCTTCGGTCCGAGTAACCACATCTTTGTCCTGTGGAAAGGTGCAGGCAGTTGAATGTCGGTATAATTAAAATTTAACAGAAGATTTATATAAGGTTGGTAGCGGTAACCGAGTTGACCCTCAATGTATTGAATATTTCCATTATAGAATGACCCTTTTGCAGCTTCTGCATTCCATGTAAAGAGATTTTTCAGGGTGGACTGGTACGTTGCAAATCCGGCTCCGAACCGGTATTTATTTCCTGCCGGCAGGTAATGATTTGTTTTATTTGTAGGATCGAAATCATTTTGAAGTTCTATGAATATATCCCGGTATCCGAATGAACAGTTAGAACGGTTTTTAAATGTGAACTGATAGCTATAGGTGTTCTGGTGCTCAATTTTATGATATGCCGTATTGAAGAAATTCAGACTCTCGACAGAAATACCATGACTGACTATTTTTTTGTTAGGTACAAAAAGGTAAGTAATTGAAGGATTCAGGTTATTATATCCTTTCCTTCTTATATATCCGGTTTCAGCAAGATAATTTTCACCTACTGATGTCTGTAATAATTCCACCTGCAATTTTTGTGAACTATAATTGATCATTGCACCCTGTGCATATTGTTTGTCAGGATTACCGGACTGAAATGACCTGTGATAAAATAATTTCCCATTCCAATAATTGTTTTTTGTCAGTAAATCACAGTCAAATCCTGCTACCCGGTTAAAGAAATTATTATTTCCGGGCTCGTCAAAGTACTCTTTATTTACAAATATAAAGCTTGCTTTAGAGCGTGAAAATATTTTCTTTTGTAAGGAAGTTACCGTGAAATTACGTGACAGAAAGTCTGCCGTTTTTTGAGTGGTCATATTCATAAATCCTATACGCCAGACATTACCTATTTTGCCACTGAGTCTTGCTCCGGCCAGAACAGGGGCATCCAGTCCTATCCTGCGAGAGAAAAACGGAGTAACATTCTCATATCCGAATCCGGCAAAAAGATCAGCGTTTTCGAGGAAGAACTGACGTTTTTCAGGGAAAAAAAGTTCAAATCGATCTATATTTGTAACTTGTTGATCTACTTCTACCTGGGCAAAATCAGGATTATATGTAAGGTCGAGGTTCATAGATGATGAGATACTCACTTTAGCATCAAATCCTGCATCCTTTTTATATTGATTCCCGGTGTTATTTTGGTAATCATTGGAAAATCCTCCATAGAGATAAGGTATTAGTGAAAATTGCATTTTTGATTTTGGCAGCGGGTTATTGAAACGCATCACGCCCGTATATGCTAATGATGCAGTGGGAAATTGTCGCGGAACAGGAGCCCATGCTGATTTTTCATCTGTTTTAAGATCAAGCCGGCTGAAATTGACATACCAATATTGTCCGCCGGAAGGATATCTGATGGATTTAAAAGGGATGCGCATTTCTGCAACCCATTTGTCCGGATAATGTTTAATTTTTGATTCCCATTTACATTCCCAGTCCAGATCGACATCTGAACCGCCACTCATTGTTCCATCCCATTTGGCGCCGGATGCTGATATCCCGAAAGAAAAACCATTGGTCTGGTCGAGAAAAGTATCAAAAAAAGAGAGAAAGTTGTCATTATTTCCAAAAATAAAATCACGCCGGTAAGATTCCATTACTCTCTTCCCCGGTACAGTATCATGAAAGATAAATGCCATATACAAGGCCTTGTCATCATAAGTCATTAACACTTCCGACTTTTGCCGGGCAAAACCGGTATCAACAGGCAGAACAAGGCGAAAGTCGGTAGCTTTTTGGGCAATTTTCCAATCGTGTTCATCAATAATGCCGTCGATGTGAATTGCATGTGCTGCCTTCTTTACATTATAGATAAAATCTTTATTATGGATATTAAAAACAGTATCATTTTTAATTTCATAACGGGCAGCAGCCTCTGCAATAAATCCTGCCGTGACAAAAGAAAATATTATGAGCAATCTCATTTTGGTAAAAAATGTTATTTTGTTAGAAGGGTATAAGATATTCAGTTTGTTTCATCCCCGAACCTGGTATAAAGATTAATCGCCAAGTTGTTTTATTTTGAATTTTTCGATTTCAGCAGGTGTATGTTCTTTTTCAAAAATGGCTTTTATTTTTTTAACGACTTCGGGATAATGAAAGGAAACATCATTAATTTCCTGTAAATCGGTTTCCAGGTTATATAATTGTATTCTCAGGCTGTCCTGGAATATATTTTTTCTTATTCCTTTCCATTTGCCTGTGCGCACTGCCTGCTGGCCACCATATGCCGGGAATTCCCAATAAAGAAATTCATGTTTTTGCTGTTCCCCCTTTCCTGTAATTACGGGAAGAAAACTAATACCATCAGTATCTGCAGGAGCTTCAACTCCGGCAAGGTCACAAACCGTTGGCAAAACATCATAGAAAGCAGATATATGGTCTGTGACGGTTCCCGGTTCGATTTTCCCGGGCCATGAGGCAATCATGGGAACACGTATGCCTCCTTCTGTAACATATCCCTTACCCCATCCTCTTTCACTTTTAAATGGTTTGGCGCTGTCAAACCATGGAGAATCTGTGCCCCCGTTATAAGTAGGCCCATTATCGCTGGTGAACATGATAATGGTTTTTTCGAGTATGTCCAGTTCTTTTAAAGTTGAAACTATCTCTCCCACCTGTTCATCGAAATATGATACCATGGCAGCGTAACAGGCATGTGGGTAACGGTGGGGGAAGTACCCTTTGTCTCCCGTATAGGGTTTTTCATCCCCGAATTTTTTCACATAATAGTCAATCCATCTTTGAGGAGCCTGTAATGGTGCATGGGGTATGGGATTAGCATAATACATAAAGAAAGGATTGTCTTTATTCTTTTTTATGAATTCGATCACTTTTTTTTGCATGAGTTCTCCTGAATAATCTGTAAGCCAGAAATCAGAATAGGATTCCGGATTATAAGGATCAGCTTCCGGGGGTAATGAAGTACCAGGAGGAACTAATTTATTGTCAAGATGCACTTTTTCGGTGTTTTCCCATAAATGAAGAGGGAAATATGTATGTGCCTGCCTTTGGCAATTGTATCCGAAGAAAAAGTTAAATCCCTGTTTATTAGGGATACCTTCCGTCAGAGGCCCTCCAAGTCCCCACTTCCCGACAATTCCCGTCTTATATCCGGCATTTTGCAAAATTGTTCCTATGGTTTGGGTGCCGGTTTTAATTGGCCGTTGACCTTCCAGATCAGGATTTTTGTAAGCAGCCTCAAAATTCCATACATCACCCCGCTCTGACCATTCGTCATTACCTCTTATCTGTGCATGTCCTGCATGTTTGCCGGTAAGTAAAACACAGCGTGAAGGTGCACAAACGGGAGATCCGGCATAATGCTGCGTAAAACGGATACCATTAGCTGCCAGATTATCAATATTGGGAGTCTCTATCTTTTCCTGTCCGTAACATCCCAATTCCGCATATCCAAGATCATCAGCCAGTATGTAAATAATATTCGGTTTTTCGTTCCCAGCCTGTTTATTTTTACAGGAAATAAACAGGAATATTGCTAAAATAAATGGCATTGATAAATTTTTCATGTTTAAAATTTTTTAATTACCCGGGTAAATTAATTAAAAATTTGATAACCTGTAAACCCCTTACCTGATTGCATCATGAAGGCAAAGCACTTCGTTCAGGCATTTTTTATAATTATCTGCTTAGTTGTTATCTTAGTATTAAATAAACATGCTTATTTTATTCCCTGTAATCGGGATTATTTGGGACTAATCCGAGGCTTCCCAGAAAATCCATACAGGCCGCCCTGACGTTATAGTCTCTGTCTTCCATTTTATGCGTTTCCCGGACGGTCTGAACAAATGGCTGTTTATTATCCATATATAGAAGGTAATTTATTGCCATTAATGAAATATTCAGATTTTCATCTTTGCAAAACATTTTCAGTTTGTCCTCAGCCTTTTTATTATTAAACAGTTCGAAAGCAATAGCTGATGCAGTGACAGATACCGGAGGATAGGGATCATCCATTGCTCCGGCTATATCATTCCTGTAAGGACTAAGATCCCGGGAATCCTGACTTTTCAGTCCGGTTACAGCCCAATAGCGGATTATTTTATCTGGGCTTTCCATCATTTCTATCTGTTTTTTGATAATATCTTCGCCCCTGAATCCTGATAAAGCAACAGCTTCAAATATTTCTTCTGCCTGAAATAGTGATTTATCCTGTCTGAATTGATAAGCAGTGGTTGATTCCGACAAAACAGCTGTCTCATATTCCGGAAGCATCATTACGTCGCGTGAAGAGATCATTTCATTTTTCATAAGATCGCGCATTTTAATAAGTACTTCCCTGTAATCCGGGTCATCAGCCAGATTATTAGTTTCCCAGATATCATTTTCAATATCGAACAGAAATTCAGGAGGACGGCTCTCCAGAAGACTTTTTTGCAGTCCATTCAATTTATTTTCTTTATAATCCTTCCTGATCAGCTGCTTTATTTCACCAATTTCCATGTAACGGATATACCTGAGTTGGGGTATGAAAGGCATAAAATTTCGGGAATAGATAAATTTCCCGTCAGTTACCGTCCTGACCATGTCTATGCCATTGTCTGACCTGTCATTGGAAAGAAACAGGTTATCTGCCGGGGAGGACCGTTGATCACCCATAAAAGGCCTGCCATCTATATGATCCGGAATATTCCCGCCTGCAATGCTTATCATAGTTGCGCTGAGATCGGTAAAGTCTATCAGTTCATTTGTGACTATTCCTCCTGTTCCCCATGGGGATAGGTGTTTATACATTTCCGGGAACCATATTATAAAAGGAATCCGGTAACCGTAATTGATTCCGTTTGTTTTTCCACGGGGCATGCCCTCCCCGTGATCTGCATAAAAGAAAATAATAGTACTATCTTTCAGATTGTCTTTTTCAAGACGGTTAAGTAATTCTCCTATTTGGTTATCAGTGAGTTTTATTGAATTATAAACCCTTGCGAACTGTTTTCTCATTTCAGGGGAGTCGCGATAAAAGGGAGGCATTTCAAATTCATTTTCTCCAATCCTTTCTTCCGGCGAAAGAAGGTTATACACATTTTTTAGATACCATTCATAGGTCATTGTCATTGTTCGCGATTGGTGTGATGAATTAAAATTAAAAACCGAGAAAAAGGGCTGGCCCGGTTCCCTTCCCCACCAGCCTGCTTTACCTGAGCTCTCGTCCCATGCCACTTTTATAAACTCTTTTTCATTCGCTACATTATAATCGGTTTTTTGGTTATTTGATGTATAATAACCTTGTTTCTGAAGATAATAGGGAAAGCCTTTAATGAAATCCGGAACAGGATATTTGCTGCGGTGGTTCCCGGTGCCGGTCCTGTAAACTTTTACGCCTGTTATTATTGCGGTTCGACTGGGTGAACAGACAGTTCCTGTTGAAAAGGCATTAGTGAAACGTACACCTTCGCTTGCAAGCCGGTCGATTACCGGAGTGGAAGCCTGATGGTTGCCATAGCAACCGATAAACTGTGGCGAGGTATCCTCAATCGTTACCCAGAGAATATTTGGTTTTGGTCCGCCTGACTGATTTCCCGGAGGTGAACACTGATTCAGAAATGTTGTTACAAGTAACAGGCAAAATAATACATGTTTATTGATTAATGAATTTATGTTTATCATAGTAACAGACTTAATAGTTGTGTCTTATTATTTCTGCAATTGTAAAGATTTTTTTTCATTTTTAAAGAGAATCATAAATGCAAGCAGCAATCCAACAGAGATCAGTGTAGTGATAGCCCAGATTGCATCCCAGTTATAACCGGCCTCGGTTTTATAATGATCAATAAGTTTTGCACAGATAAAATTGCCAACCAGGAGTCCTGCCCCGAAAGTTACCAGGAAAATAAATCCCTGTGCCTGTGATTTGAGGTCCGGGGGCGCCTTTTTATCAATGTATATCTGTCCGCCGACATAAAAGAAACCAAATATGAGTCCGTGAATCAATATACCTATATAATACATCCAGGACTGATCAGCTGCTCCACCGCTATAAAATGACAAGTACCTGATTGTAAGAGCTACAAGGCCAAGGATCATAGTTTTTCTCAGACCATATCTCCTTATGGCAAGAGGGACCAAAAGGAGGAATCCCATTTCAGCCAGCACCCCCCAGTTTATGGTTATGGTTATGTACTTGGTTTCTATATTAAGGAGGAATTCCGAAAAAAATGAATAGTACATGGCAAAAGGAATCATGGAAATGAATGAAAGTATAATAAAAACGGAGAAGTTTTTATCCTTCATCAATTGCAATGTTCCCAGTCCGAAAGCATCAATCAGAGTGGCCTTTTTCCCTTTTGCCAGGGGCGGGGTGTCAGGCAGTGTAAGGTTGGCTATAACAGCTGCCAGACTTACACCTGCCCCGCAATAAAAGGGAATGTTGGTGCCGTCGAATTCAATATTCAGAAAATTCAGGAAGATTAGGCTGAATATGCCGGATGCTACCCAGCCGATGGACCCGAAGACCCTTACTTTGGGAAAATCCTCCGAGGGAAGATGTACCATGGCAATAGAGCTGGTAAGGCTCCAGGAGGGCATATATGCCAGCATAGCCAGTAAAAGGCAAATGAAAAGAATGTCAGGATTATCTGTTGCTCCCGCCCATATCAGCATAACTCCGTTAATAAGATTAAGGCCTGCCAATACTTTTTGAGCAGGGAAAAACCTGTCGGCCACCATCCCGATAAGAGGTGAAGCCATACATCCTATTGCCATAGAGCTTATTATCAGGGCTTTTTGAGTGCTTTCCACTTCCAGGTTGGTCAGATAGGCGGCAAGGGGAACCCACCAGACCGCATACATCATGTATTGCAGGAGCATCATAAGGGAAAGTTTGAATTTAATCATAGTTTATATTTTAGAGATCAGTTAATAATTTGCATTATCGGTAAAAGATTAATTTTTTTGTTCATATAATTAAAATTAATTATTTTCAAAGGCATCATATGGAACTCGCTTTTGTTTTAACCATACTCGTGTGTGATTTTGCAATCATGCTCATTTCATAATTAAAATTCAAACAGTTATTTACTGTCAAGTTTCTTCTCATATTCGGAAAGGTCCATAAATTGCCCTAAATAGTCCATAACAGCCTTATTGCCCTGAAGGGCATTTTCAGGCATGGGATTTTCACTGGTAAAAACCTGTAACTGGTTATTTGGCAATATAGTTACAAAATTTTCTTCAACAGCAGGGTTAAATGACACCTTGCCGGAATTTAGCTTAAGGTAATGAGCAAAGAACGGATAGATATATTTTCTTTTTGAATATCCATAATCGTGTTTTTCTGCTGCCAGATGAACGTTTTTTACTTTATGTTCTGTATTATAAAGGGCATAAACTTTTTTGATATAGGGATATTCAATTTCTGGTACATTCCTTGTCCAGTCGTCTCCGTCGGAGATCAGCATCATTGGCCTCGGGGCACACAGGGCAGCTATTTCAACATTGTTGGTTTGATGATGAGAGCTTTTATGAATTGGCATTCCGCTTTCACAGATACAACCTCCAAAGAAATGGGCAGATACCATGACAGCAGGCACCGAGACTTTGATTCTGTCGTCGATAGCAGTTAAGATGAATGTTTGTGTGCCTCCCCCGGATGCTCCTGTCATACCTATCCTTTCATTATCTATATCGGGACGTGATATTAAATATTCCAGCACTCTTTTACTGTTCCATGTTTGGAGCAGCAATGCCACCGGCATATGATGGTCTGTCTGTGTGCAGTCCCCGTACCCAATCATATCATACGCAAATACAACTGCTCCCATACGGGCAAGGGTAGCGCAACGTTTTTGCATTGAAGGCCTGAAGCGTCCGTAATTTTCCGGACTGCTCCAATGCCCGTGCGGACAAAGTATTCCGGCACATTTACCATTGTAATCAACCGGTCTGTATATATTACCCGTAACATAAAATCCCGGGAAACTCTCAATCATTATATTCTCAACAATATAGCCGTCAAATTCCCTTGAATTTGTTATCCTTGCATTAAAATTACCTTTTATCTCCGGCATTTTATCGAGCATCATGCCGTGTATTATTCCCTCTTTGATCATTTCTGCACGTTCTTCCCATGATTCAAGGTCATTCCACTTTGTTTCGAACTCTTTCATCATAAGATTTGCCTGATCCTCAGTCCAGTGTTGACCAACACAAAGTAAGTCTTCCTGGGCATATCCTTTAGCTGCGGTTAAAAGGATCAATGCCATTAAGGCATATTTCATCAATGATTTTTTCATAGGTTAAAAATTTATGCATAATAGTTATTTATTTTATCAAAAACAAGTATGATGTTATTAATATTTTTTGTATGAAACACTTTGTATTTTGGGGCTTTTCTGAGCAGGATCATAATTCAATTGGTACTCCATTATAGAAATCGAGGATTTTTGCCCTGAATATATATTCATATCTGGCCTGAAGCAGTTCAGAGCGTGCAATGGCCAGATAGTTTTTACTTTGATTAAACTCAATTGAATTAACTATGCCGACATTAAATTTTTCCCGGGTGTACCGGAAAGCCTCTTCGGTTGATTCAACTGCCTTTTTGCCTGCAATATAACTGTTCATTGCTGCCAGGGCGTTGGTGTATGCCTGTTCTATCTCTTTTCTCAAGACATTCCTGACAGTTTGAAGTTGGTACTTATAATCAGTAATTTCAATAGAGGCAAGAGAAATTTCGTTTTTAACCCTGAACCTGTTGAAGAGTGGAATACTGAGATTCAGTCCCAGCGCATAACGCTGGTTATTACCCAGTTGATCAGTAAATCCTATTGGCTGGCCATATATATCAGTATATTTGTTATTATACAGGTTGTAGTAATTTATTCCGAATGACAGTACCGGAAATTGATTGCCCCTTGCTATGCCCATCTGACGCATAGCACTTTCAACTTTTAGCCGGGCGGCTTTTATTTCCGGGCGGATTTGCAGGGCTTTGTTATAAACATTGTTGGATGCGGCCAGTGTTTCATTTGCTTTTATTTCAGGCAGCTGTGGTTTGCTGACTATAAATCTTTCATCCTCCGGGAGTTCTAACAGCTGATAAAGGTTAAGATATGCAATTTGAACCTTATTCCGGTCCCTGACAAGCTTTAATTCCTCGCGTGCCAGCTGAGCTTCTATCTCAAGCAGGTCTCCAAGGGCAATACTTCCTGCATCAAGTAATTTTTTTGTCCTGTCAATTTGCTGAAGTGTGATGTCAATCTGATTTTCAGTTATAATAGTAAGTTCTTCAGCGAACAGGATCTCAAGATACAAGCCTGCAATATTTAAAATTATATTGTCTTTTACCTGTTCCAGCTCCTGCAATGCAGCCTGATAATCAAGTTTACGTTTACTTATTTTGTTCCCGAGGGTAAAACCGCTCCAAAGAGTGACATCCGCGGAAAGATATCCGTCAATTTGTGAAGAATTTACATTTTGATAGGTATTTTCATAAGTAAGGGATCGGCCCATATTAAAGCTGTTTGAAAAATTTGCATTAATACCCGGCAGCCGGTTTGATTTAGCCTGTGAAAGGAGTTTATTATTATATTCCGCATTAAGGCTTTGTTGTTTTATTTCTATATTGTTTTTCAGCGCATAGTCAATACATTGTTGCAATGTCCACTCCTCCTGAGCTTCAGCGTTATACACGAAATTTATTAATAGTAAAATGATCAGGGGCAGATTTATTCTATTCATAAGGTTTGAAATTTTTTAATTATTTTTTCCGGATTTTGTCTGTTGTTTTATGATAGTATTTAAATATTGAGCTAAATTAATTAAACCATTCTGAACAATCCAGATCACATCATACTTCAGCCTCTAATTCCAGATGAGTGATCTCATCAGTAATTTCAAAGTCATAGGTGGGATATTCATACATAGACATACGTGGTTCTGTTTCTGAAAGTGAATATCCGAAAACCCCTCCATATTCATCTTTATTTTCACCCATATCTTCAAGCTGGCGAAGATATTCATTTATCGACTTTGATTCAATTATTATTACTTTTCCCATCTGGTCAATTATAGGGCTATGGTTACGTGTACGGTCATGGTCAAATTCCAGTATGCGCCTTCCATATCGTGTAATCCCTATAGTTCTGAATGTTAAACTTTTGCCTACTCCCGGCAGATTCATTATGTTTCGGTCGGTTGACAGGAAAGGTAAATCATTTTCTTTTCTTAAAGTATCTACATTTTGAGTAATTTGCTTTGCATTGAGCATTAGAGTCTGGGTTTTATCATATTGTTCTTCAGGAAGTTTTCCCAGATATTTTTCCTCAATTTGTTCCTGCACAGACCGTGCATTTGGAGCAAAATTAGAGCTGTTTTCCTTGAATCCTTTTACAGTGAAAGTATAATACGTGAGGACGCCAATGTCATTCAATACCTTTCGCAACTTGGCTGTATGTCCGCGGCGTGATGCCGGAGCAGTGAATACCAGTTGGTTGGTAACGGCCCATCCGGAGTTTAGCAGCATCCTGACAGCCTTTTCAGATTCAGGAGTAACTTCCATTGGAGATTCAAAATGAGTTTGTATAATGAATTGCTTTATGCCGATCTTTGATGCTTTATTTTTAAAATCAGCTAAAATTTTTGTCAGTTCCGGGGTGATGCGTTGTGGAATATATATAGGAAGCCTTGTCCCTATCCTTATCCTGACAATTTCAGCGTACTTTTGATTTTCAGATCTTTGTTTATTTTCTTCTTTTTTGAGCAGAGCCATTTTATATATCTCATCCAGGATATTTTTAAGGCTTTTGTCAGAGCTCATGAGCGCATCTCCACCAGTAAGAAGAATATCCCTGAGCTGCGCATCATCTTTGAAATAATTAAGCAGTTCGGGCATCCTTTCGCTCCATGTTTTTTTTGGTTTAAGTTTTGATAAATTAAAATTGTAATGGCCATTCTGAAATTCATACATGCGCTGGCAGCTTGCACATAGTCCACCGCATGCACGGCCGACTGTATCGGGAATAAAAATTGCAACTTCAGGGTACCGGCGGTGAATATTATGTGTGGAAGGAAGTATCCAGCCTGCGGCATTTGGCTTACCGGGCTGTACTTTGTCCTCTTTTTCCCATGCTTCAATCCGGCCAAATTCTTCAACTAACTGTTTACTGTAAACAACATAGCATCGTATTGCCAGATCGCCACCCACGGCAAATCCCGGAGTTTGCACATTCAAAAGCGAAAGGTAATATGGATTTACAAAAAAAGGTATTCCTTTATCTTCTGCTGCATAAAGAATTTCCATTGTATCCGGATCGAGAGAATAATCAAGCATTTCATTAAGCATCTCTGCGGATCTGACAGCAAAATTCAGATGAAAAAACCGTTCTTCCCACCACTGTTTCATTTTAGCTGCTTTTTGTTCTCTGTCAAGGCCGGGTTCAAACTGATATCTGCTGCTTCTGATCTCACCGTTATCGATTTTATTAATTAGTATGTCAATAATACGTTCGCGGTTTACTTTCCTTAACTCTGCTATTTTGGGTTCCAGTCCTGAGGGATAGCGGTCCATCCACTCCTCAACTGTTTTACGGTCCGGTATATCTGGTTTCAGTTTACCGTTAAGCTGCCTGAACAGATGCAATATATCAAGGAAAAAGTCGGGCTTGGCGCCTCCTATTCCGTAATTGGTTGCCAACCACATCATTTTAACAGGATTTGTTACCGCCATTTCTCCATGGATATTCTGGTCGGGGTAAGCTTCACCTGCATGTTCTATATAATCTAAAAGTCTGATAGCAGCATAATCTTCCCAGTCGAGCTGTAAAAAAAGTTCATGATTATGGTGTTTTCCTTTATAAAACGCTTCAGCTGCAGGATTTTTTTTCAGTTTAGGCAGGATCCATTCCTTTATTGAATCCATAGCTTCCTCTTCATCTTTAGAAATACGAAGGATTTTTTCAAGAACAGGATTTTCTTCCAGAATAGTCAGAAGTATCCTGCGTGCATGAACATTAATCGCTATTTTGTCTAAATGTATAGTTTTCATATCGATATAATTTAAAAATTTTTTAAGATATTCCCTGAAATATCAGAGATATCTTCATTAAAAAATGATTGTTTGGGTTTATGTCAGCTTATAAAATACAAAAAAAATTAAAAATAAACAATAGAATCTATTTAACCGGAAAGTTTTAGGATCTTTTAACAGGAGCCCTTATTCAGCAGGCAATGATTTTGTTAATTAAAATTTCACGGGCGATAAACGTGAATCCGGAAGTATATTCCTCTCCCGGGCGCATTCATGGTGATAGCGGGTCTTATTACGGAATACTCCTTACCTTTAGGGGAAGAGATTCATTAATATACAGGTAAGTTTATCTTTCTGTCATTCATTTAGTCTTGCCGATAAAGCAAAACAATTATCTTTGCATTGATTTTGAGTAATTTGGATTGATATCTCATGATTTTTATAGATTATTTTTTCGAAGGCTTAATATATTTTATATAAAAGAATTTACATTGAAGAAAGACAATATGGAGCATAAGTCTGGTTTTGTAAATATTTTAGGGAATCCCAATGTTGGTAAATCAACTGTCATGAATGCAATGACGGGTGCTAGATTATCGGTAATTACAAGGAAGATGCAGACAACCAGGCACAGGATAAAAGGCATTGTGAACGGGGAAAATTTTCAGATAGTATATTCTGATACTCCCGGAATACTTAAACCTGCTTATAAGCTTCAGGAAACGATGATGAAATTTGTGGAAACGGCTCTAAGTGATGCCGATGTGATTCTTTTTGTTACAGATGTTGTGGAAAAGCCGGGGAAAAATCCCGATTATATTGATCGTATCAGGAAATCGGGCATACCGGTCATAGTGCTTATTAATAAGATTGATCTTTCAAACACTCAGGAGGTAACTAAATTATTTGATTACTGGAGTGAGGTTTTTCCCGGCAGAGAAGTATTCCCGGTCTCAGCTAAAGAGAATTTTAATATAGATATTGTTTTTGACCGGATTCTGGAATTATTGCCTGAAGGCCCACCTTATTTTGGGAAGGATGAACTGACAGACCGTAGTGAAAGATTCTTTCTTCAGGAAATTATCCGTGAAAAAATATTGCTCAATTATCGCAAGGAGATACCATACTCCGTTGAAGTGAAGGTTGAAGAGTTTAAAGAAAAAAAAGATATAATTGTTTCCAGGGCAGTTATTTATGTTGTAAGAGACAGTCAGAAAGGAATAATCATAGGTAAAGAGGGCAGTATGATCAAAAAGACAGGGACTGAAGCCCGTCAGGATGCAGAGGAGTTTTTTGGTAAAAAGGTTTTCCTTGAATTATTTGTCAGGGTAGCCAAAGACTGGCGTGACAAGGAGAATCAGCTGAAAAAATTTGGATATGACGCTTTCTGAATGGCGGGAAGGAAGAAACTAAAAACTTTAAAGGGCTATAGTCCTTTTAATTAAATGGATCTGAAGGATGAACAGTAAAATATTAGCAATAGTGGGCAGGCCGAATGTCGGCAAATCAACATTATTTAACAGGCTCATTGAATCACGTGAAGCTATTGTCGATGAAGTTTCGGGCGTTACGCGGGATCGTAATTATGGTAAAGCCGAGTGGAACGGTAAAATTTTTTCAGTGATTGATACCGGTGGCTATGTTAAGAACTCTGATGATGTTTTTGAATCTGAAATTAATAAACAGGTTCATTTGGCAATTGACGAGGCTGATGTTATTCTTTTTCTGACTGACGTCGAATCGGGCATTACGGATCTGGATGATGCGATTGCCTCAATTCTCAGGAAGAGTGGAAAGAAGGTATTAGTTGGAGTGAATAAAGTTGATAATAACCAGCTGATTTCGCAGGCTCAGGAATTTCATAGCCTTGGCCTTGGGGAGATATTTTGCATTTCATCCATGACCGGCAGCGGGACAGGCGATATGCTTGATTACATAACGGAAGATTTCCCGGATGCCACAGATAGTGAAGGAGAACATGAAAAACCATATCTTTCGGTTGTTGGACGGCCCAATGTCGGCAAATCAACGCTTATCAATACACTTCTTGGTGAAGAACGCTATATTGTCACCGATGTAGCCGGCACTACCAGGGATTCCATATATACCCCTTATAATAAGTACGGTTATGATTTTGTCATAGTAGATACAGCAGGATTGAGAAAAAAAGGGAAGGTTCATGATGATATTGAATTTTATTCGGTATTGCGATCGATCCGGGCAATTGAAAAGTCAGATGTCTGCCTGCTTATGCTCGATGCCATCAGAGGCATGGAGTCACAGGATGTTAATATATTTAATCTGATTGTACGCAATAAGAAAGGTGTTGTAATATTGGTAAATAAATGGGACCTGATTGAAAAAGATACAGATTCAACACGTAAGGTTGCTACTGATATCCGCAGGCGTATTTCACCTTTTGTTGACGTGCCCATATTGTTTATATCTGCTATTACCAAACAAAGGATTCACAGAACTTTGGAAACAGTGATGAAGGTGCATGAAAACCGCAGAAAACGTATTAAAACTTCTGAATTGAATAAAGTAATATCAGAGGCAGTGGAAGCTTATTCCCCACCATCGGTCAAGGGGAAATTCATCAAGATAAAATATGCTACCCAGTTACCTTCCTCCACACCTGCTTTTGCCCTGTTTGCCAATTTGCCGCAATATATTCGCACACCATACAGGCGTTATATCGAGAACAAAATCAGGGAAAATTTTGATTTTACAGGTGTGCCGATTCAGGTTTACTTCAGGCAGAAGTAAGGGAGTATTGGCATTCAGTACATCTAGATTAATTTTAAAATGGATATCAGACAGAAGTTTTTATTGTGCTTCCCAATATTAACATACACTGTAGAACTTCATGACGATTTCATTTCAGATATTTAGATTAAATAGTGATATTCCGCGACATTTTATTATTTTCGTTAAAAAAATGTATTATGTTTATAGTTCACGTATTTGTTCATGTAAAGGAAGGGCGCACTGAAGACTTTGTGAAAGCGTCCCTTGAGAATGCAAAGAATAGTATTAAAGAACCGGGAGTTGCAAGGTTTGATGTAATCCAGCAACAGGATGACCCAAACAAATTTGTTTTGGTGGAGGTTTACAGGACTCCGGAGTATCCTGCAAAGCACAAAGAAACAGATCATTACAAAAAATGGCGGGACACGGTGGCAGATATGATGGCAGAGCCGCGCAGCAGTATTAAGTTCTGGAATGTTTATCCGGATGAAGAGGGATGGGATTGACTCGTTCCTGAAAAGTAAATATTTGTATGGGATTAAGTTTTGAATTTACTACATCTTCCAGGATTGTATTCGGAAGAGGATCTGCATCAAAAATTACAGGTTTTATCGGAGACAAAGGTAAAAGAGTTTTTCTGGTTACCGATAATAATGTGGAAAGGTTCAGGTTTATCAAAGGCCAATTAGTCAGTGAAGGTTTTGAAGTATCATTGTTCAGTGTCGAATCAGAGCCCACAACAGGAATTATTTCAGATGGTGTGGATATTGCACGGCGAAATAACGTTGAGGTAGTCATTGGTATTGGTGGCGGAAGTGTTATTGATAGTGCCAAGGCCATTGCCGCACTTGTTCCGAATAAAGGTTCGCTGATGGACTATCTGGAAGTAATTGGTGAGGGGAAAAAGCTTGAAGCCCATCCTTTGTCATATATTGCAGTGCCAACTACATCAGGTACAGGGGCCGAAGTAACCAAAAATGCTGTTATAAAATCACCAGAAAATCGAGTAAAGGTAAGTCTGAGGAGCCCTCTGATGTTCCCTGACATTGCTGTAGTGGACCCGAATCTTGCAGCCACCATGCCTCCTGAGATCACCGCGTCAAGCGGTATGGATGCCCTGACTCATCTTTTCGAAACATTTGTTTCAAATCAGTCGAATCCTTTTATAGATGCTTTATGTCGTGAAGGTATGCAACGTATTTCATCATCATTGAAAAAGGCATTTAAAGATGGTAATGATATTGAAGCCAGGGAAGATATGGCATTGGCAAGCATGTTAGGCGGGATGGCGCTGGCAAATGTGAAATTAGGAGCAATTCATGGTTTTGCAGGCCCTATGGGTGGAATGTTTCCGGTTCCTCATGGTGTTGTCTGTGCTGCTTTGCTTCCGGCAGTAACAGAGGTTAATTTGAAGGTGATCTCCGAAAAGAAGCTGGAACAATACCAGGTAAAATTTGATGAAGCTGCCCGTATATTTACCTGTAATCCCAAGTCCAAAGCACAGGACGGGATTCAATGGATGAAAGAATTAGCGGAATACCTTAAAATACCCTTTCTATCTGAGTTTAACATTGATAGAGCTGAGTTTCCACTTCTTGTAAAAAAGGCAAAAGAAGCCAGCAGCATGAAGGGTAATCCTGTAAAGCTGAGTGATGAAGATTTGATGGAGATATTGGAGAGATCTTTCTGAAATTCAGTTTGTTATTTTAATGAGGATCCTTCTGGCCCGGGAATATCGGTAATGCCGTAGTTCCAATGTCGACATATAACACGAGTTTCTGTTACTGCGAGAATTATTAGGAAATTGTCGTAACAATACCACTGCCATACCAATGAAATATTTATTTTTCAGGGGTCACTTCGCCTCCGGCGCCGCCTGTCTGTCCGCCATTGCCCCCGCTTTTAAGATC
>CAZIOB010000176.1:0-5606 GCA_964540755.1 uncultured Prolixibacteraceae bacterium
CAGATACTGGTAGGATTTGCCCTGGAAAATGTTAATGAACTGGAAAATGCAAAAAAGAAAATCATTAATAAAAATTTGGATTTTATCGTGCTGAACTCCCTGAACGATGAAGGAGCAGGATTTGGCAAGGACACAAACAAAATAACTATTATTGATAAAAACAATAATCAGGAAGCTTTTGAGTTAAAAACTAAGAGAGAGGCAGCTACTGATATTGTGGAAAAAATTATATCACTTATTAAGGAAGATACCTTTCTATGACATGATTTTTTTTTATTTTTATCTTTTGAAGTGTGAATTTATGAAGAAGGCTATAATCATATTAATCATTTTATTTTCGTCAACAGTTCTATTTTCTCAGGAACTTAGATGTAATGTTACTGTATCAGCCCAACGGATTCAGGGAGCAAACAGACAATTATTCAGGACCATGCAGGGAGATATTTATGAGTTCATGAATAACAGGAAATGGACTGACCATGTTTACTCTTACGATGAAAGGATCAGGTGTAATATACTTATCCACCTTGATGAACAGATCTCATCCGATGAATTTAAAGGATCAATCCAGGTTCAGCTGATACGGCCGGCCTATAACTCCAGTTATGAATCGACTGTACTTAATATCAAAGATAATGATTTTCATTGCCGTTATGTTGAATTTCAGCCGCTTGAGTTTAACGAAACTTCCAACAGGGATAATCTGACTAACATTCTTGCTTTTTATGCCTATATAATACTTGGGTTCGATTACGATACCTTCTCACCGGAAGGGGGTACACCTTTCTTTGAAAAAGCCCAGGCTATTGTCAATAATTCACAAAATGCAAGGGAAAGGGGATGGAAAGCTTTTGAGAGCGAAAGAAACAGGTACTGGCTTATTGAAAATATCCTTAATAAGTCATATTCTGATTTCCGGTCATGTATGTATAATTATCACAGACAAGGACTTGACCTGATGGCAGAAAGAACGGAAGAGGGCCGGTCGAACATAGCTGAATCCCTTCGTGATATACAAAAAGTGTTCAGACGGAGGCCTTCTATTTATATTCTTCAGATATTCTTTGATGCTAAGGCAGATGAAATAGTAAATGTTTTTTCAAAGTCATTTCCTGATGAAAGAAACCGGGTAATGACTATTTTAAACGAAGTAGATCCTTCGAACGGGAATAAATATGCAAAAATTACAGAAAACGAAGGATTTTAATCCTGTAAACCATGTTGACCAAACTAACCATTTACAACTATGCACTTATCACCGGACTGTCGGTTGAATTCGACCGGGGATTAAACACTGTTACCGGCGAAACAGGCGCCGGTAAATCTATTATTATCGGTGCACTCGGACTAATTCTCGGAAATCGTGCCGATCTATCCGTTATCAGCCGGAATGAAAAATGTATTGTAGAGGGTATTTTCAGTATAGGACAGTATAACCTTAAGCCATTTTTTGAAGAAAATGATCTGGACTATGACGAAAATACAATAATGCGGCGCGAGATAACACCTTCCGGCAAATCAAGGGCTTTTATAAATGATACCCCTGTCAATCTCAGTACCATGCGCGATCTGGGACTTAAACTCATTGATATTCACTCACAACATCAGAACCTGGAGCTTGCAAACCAGAAATTCCAGCTTGAACTGGTAGATCTGGTATCAGGTTCGGAAAAAATTCTGGGAGAATATAAAGTTCTTTATTCAAACTTTACTTCACTGCAAAAGGAACTTAAAATATTAAAGGAAAAATCAGAAAAAGCTTCGGCCGACCTGGATTATTTTCAGTTTCAGTTTAATCAACTTGAAGATGCAAAATTGCGGGAAGGAGAACAAGAACTTCTCGAAGAAGAACTTGAAAAATTAACTCATGCAGAAGAAATAAAAAATGCGTTTGCCGAAGTTCAACAACTTATTGACAGCAACCATCTTTCCGTAATACAAAATATTAAGGCCGGCCATAAAAAACTTTTGAATATTCAGAATTACATTAAGGAGGCTCCGGGCCTGGCAGAACGACTGGAAAGTTGTCAGCTTGAACTAAAAGACATACTTGATGAAGCAGAAGGCCTTGCTGAAAAGATAGAATATGATCCAAAGCGTATTGCGCAGGTGAACGACCGTCTAAACCTTATTTACAGCCTTGAACAGAAACACCAGAAAACTTCAGTTAAAGAGCTTATTGATCTGAAAAATGAATTTGATGAAAGAATTAACCGTATCACGGGTTATGATAATGAAATAAAGGAGCTGGGGGAAAAGCTTGAAAATACCTTTAAGTTACTTGAGAATAAAAGCAAAGAACTGACCGAAGCCCGCAAACGGTCATTTAAAGATATTGAGTCGTCTATAGTAAAGGATCTGCGACAATTGGGTATGTCAAAATCCAGATTTACCGTTCAGCATGAAAAACTTGAAAATTTCACTCCAGCAGGAAAAGATTCCGTTGCTTTTCTTTTCAGCGCCAATGTTGATGTTCCCCCTAACGAGATATCAAAAATAGCCTCGGGGGGAGAAATGTCAAGACTGATGCTTGCAATTAAAAATCTGTTGCGCAATTCAAAAGCATTGCCTTCAGTTATTTTTGATGAGATAGATTCAGGAGTATCAGGAGAAATTGCATTAAAGATGGGAGCTATCCTCAAGGATTTTTCCTCTTCGACACAGATAATAAATATAACCCATCTGCCGCAGATAGCTGCCAGGGGAGATGCACATTTCGTTGTATATAAGTATGAACAAAACGGTAAAACATACACCTCCATAAAACAGCTCAATGAAAATGAAAGGGAAGAGGAGCTTGCTAAAATGGTCGGTGGTGAAAAGATTACCGAAACAACTCTCAAAACAGCCAGGGAACTTCTGACTCGATAAATTCCATGATATTAAAAATTGATCACAAATCAGGCAACTCCGATATATCAATTCGTCTGATTATTATTTCAGCTCCTTCCGGTTGCTAAAAATCTATCGCCGGCCCTCATTTCCTAACAACCTGAATAATAATAAATAATCAGCAGATTTCAGCTGATTTATCAGAGGCAAAGATCAGCTCATGTGTTTTCATAGCCTCTTTTATGCTTGTTAAAGGCATTTCCCGGTTTTCATCTATTGCTTTAAAGAACTCTTCAAACTGGACCTGATAAGGATGATCCGAAACATCCCCGGAATCAAGCATCTTCATTGAAAGTTCACTCCATTTATTTTTATCAAGTGCACCTAATTTTGTGGAATAAAATTTATTATCAAGAAGAGTCCCTTCGCTTCCGACAAGATGGAAATGGAAATAATATGGCTGAAGACAATCTATAACAGATGCTACTTTACCAACACTGCCATTTTTGAATTTAACTATGGAGACTGAGCTGGTAGGATATTCATATTTTGCAAAATCTTTGTTTGCTGAATAAGTTGCATAACTACTGACAGAGTCAAAGTCATCGCCCATACATAACAGAAGAGCATCCATAGCATGACAACCAGCCGAGAGAAGACTGCTGCCTGCCATGTCTTTCTTTGTATTCCAGCGGTATTGTCCGTACCACGGGCCGATACCATGATAATAGTCAACTTCCCCATAATGGATATCACCTAGTAAGCCCTCGTCAATAACTGCCTTAATTGAAAGGAGCTGACTTGAAAAACGGCATTCAAAGCATACGCACGTTCTGACACCGGCCTTTTTAACGGCTTCCTCAACAGCAAGGCAGTCGTCCCATGTCAAAGCAATGGGCTTCTCAATTATCATATGTTTCCCTGCTTCGGCACACATAATTGCCTGCCGGGCGTGAAGAGACGGATAACTGCAGATCGACACGATATGAAGTTCAGGATCAGCCAGCATTTTTTCAAGATCTGTATAACATTTAATAGTTCCGCCATGTAATGCACTTATCTCTTCTGAATTAAGATTGCGGGAAGAGTAAATTGCAGTTACCTGTGCATACGAAGTATTGTTTATTGCTTCAATATGAGCACCTGCTGCCCAGCTGTAACCAATAATTCCAACATTATATTTTTTCATACTTAAATATTAAAGATTTAGATTAATAAATTTTCTTTTGTCAATATATAAATAAATGTAAAGAGTTCAAAAACATTATAAAAATTCACCGGGAGAATTCTTTTTCATTCATTTGTATATTTCTTAAGCAGTTAATGCAATTTCCGGTCAATGCCCAGATGCCATTTGCCAACCATCCCTGTATAATATCCTGCTCTCTTTATTCAGGATATCAACATTGCCATAACCCATATCATCAGCAAGGATTATAATGATATTTGGTTTTTCTCCCCGAATGCTTTTCTTACATGAATTCATCAAGGATACTAATGAAATAAGAATAAATAGTTTTAAAAGTGGTGTAAATTTGATATAATTCATAAGCCGGATATTTTACAGTGGTAAATGTAACTAAAAATTTTTCAATAACCGGAATATCTGCGGTAGGAGCAGGAGGATATTATCAGGAGATCTACGGGAATTTAAATAGTTAAATACCGTTTCCGGAAGCACAATAAAAAATAACAAACCAGGAAAACCTGATTTATATAATTTTCAAAAATATCGCTAAAAATTAATTTGAAAAATTTTATACACTCTACTAATTTTAGAGTAAAACGTGATAATTTAGCCGACAAAATGCAATCAAAATGCCGGTCGGGGTCCCCTGATTATACACCAGTATTCTTGCCTCAAAATAACTTACACCGGTGTATATAAACCGGCCGGCATAATCACATGTAAAAAATCTGTTGTACTCTGTTCAGGCTATGAATTTCTAAAATCTTCCGGATCAAGATTCTCCTTCAGAAAACGATATGCTCGTGCAATCTGCGTTTTTACGGTATTTCTGGAAATATTGAGTTTGCCGGCAATTTCATTATAGGTAAGGGAATCAAAAACAGCCATTTTAAGAATATTCCTACGTTGATCAGGCAATTTCTGCAATACTGAATATAATTGGGCAAATTCTTCCTGGTCATCAAAAACATCTTCTCCTCCCGGCTCCTCTATATCTTCCGTTATTGGATCTGTTAGTATCCTCTTTTTTCTGTAATAATCGATAATACTGTTATGCAATATAAGGAAAAGATAATGCTTTATGGAAATCTTTATGTCGATATCCTCACGGTTCTCCCATATCTTGATGAAACAGTCTGATACCAGTTCCTCAGCCAGACCTGCATTCCCGTTAGTTGATTTTCGTGCATAAAGGTACATTTGGTAAAAATACTTGTTATGCAAGTTTTGCAAAGCATTTTTATCACCTTTCCTGATATTTTCCCAAATATTATTGTATTTCACAAATAGCAGCCAGATTAATGAACAACAAAATTATCATTCTATGCCCAAACAAAGAATAAATATAAAAGAAAAATATTTATTAAATTTTTTTATTATACGATTTTCCCGCTAATCTGTTTTTTTTAATTTAAAATTTATAACTTGCAGCACAGAACAGCACAGGATTTACAATTTGTAATCTATTATTGATTATTTATTATTCAACCTAAATATCTAAAGTGAAATCGTCATGAAGTTCTACAGTGTATGTTAATATTGGGAAGCACAATAAAAAGTTTTGAAAGCGTAGCCATCGCTACGG
>CAZIOB010000177.1:0-7904 GCA_964540755.1 uncultured Prolixibacteraceae bacterium
TTACGAACCAGATTTTTACCCAGCAATTCAGGGGCAACTTCCAATACATCGCGACGAAAAAAATCAGTTGTTAATTTGTTATTTGACATGTGTTAAGAAGAAATTAAAAAAGGATTATTTCCAAACAGGCTGAAATATCCCGGCAGCCGTTTATCTTTGTCATTGTTTTAAAGTTATTTTTATTTTATTAAGAACAAAAATAAGTATTAATTCATTTTTTGCATAAAAAATGGGTATAATAATCAGACAAAGCATTAAGGGAAGTATTTGGTCCTATTTAGGTGTTGGTTTAGGATTTCTTACTACCGGATATCTTTTTCCTAATTATCTAACCACCGATACAATTGGTTTATTAGGACTGCTAATATCCTGGTCAATTCTTCTTGCCCAGTTTTTTTCACTGGGATTTAACGGAATAACATCCCGTCTTTTCCCATATTTTCGTGATAAAGAGAAATGTCATAATGGATTCCTGTTCATAGCTTTTATGGTTATGATAACCGGGTTTTTAATGTTTCTGGCAGTATATTTTATTTTTTCTCCCTGGCTCGCTGAAAACAATGCTGATAAGTCACAGATGTTCTCAGAATATATCTATCTGCTGATCCCTCTTACGTTTTTTACTATGTTGTATGCTTTACTGGATATATTCAACAAGTTACTTTATGATGCGGTTTTCGGTACTTTTTTGATAGAGTTCTTTCAGCGGCTATTAATTTTAATTTCAGTATTGCTATTCGTTTTTGACTGGATAACATTGCATCATCTGGTGTTGGCTTATGCAGGTGCAGTGAGCGCCAAAGGTGCCGTGATGTTTTTTTATCTGCTTTTGAAAGGCGAAATATGTGTTAAGCCCCGGCTGGATTTTGTTGATGCCAGACTGAGAAAAGAGATGATCAGTGTGGCATTTTTCAGTATTCTTACCGGCATTGGGTCTAATCTTATTTTTAGTGTTGACAAAATTATAATTAATCAGATGCTGGGCCTTTCTGCAACCGGTATATATACTATTGCCTCTTTTTTTGGAGCGCTGGTGACCATGCCTTCAAGACCTTTGCAGAGGATCAGCGGGACACTGATTGCAGAAGCCTGGAAACGCAATGATGTTTCTTATATATCAGATATATATAAACGCAGTTGCATGAATCAATTTATCATCGGCATTTTTTTATTTGGCGGTATCTGGGTGAATATTGACAGCATACTGATTATCCTTGGTCCTGAATATGAAGCAGGAAAATGGGTAATTTTTTTAATAGGGATTGGCACTCTTACAAAAATGGCAACCGGTGCAAATGCTCTTATTGTCGGTTATTCAAAATATTACCGTATGTCACTCTGGTTTTTACTTATTCAGATTGTCATATTTTTAGTTTCCATATATCTTTTTGTTCCTTTATGGGGAATTACCGGTGCAGCGGCAGCAATTATGCTTTCGGTTTTTGCAGGTAATGCGATAAGTTCTGTTTTTCTTTACAAAAAATATAAGATGCAGCCATATAGCAGTCAATATCTGTTTGTATTATTTATTTTTATTGCTGCATTTGCAGCAGGATATGTCATTCCATTATTACCTCTGGTCTGGGATATCCTTGCCAGAGGTTCCGCTTTTGCAATTGTCTTTTTGGTTATAATTGTGAGCACAGGTATTTCACCGGATATTAACTCAACCATACAGAAAATAATGATACAAATAAGAATGTCAATTGATAAATTAATTCGATAGTATAATATATTTTTTTTATGTAAGTTTGAATATTGTTATAAAGAATTAACCAATATGAACAATAATGGCAACCCACTTATTTACGCGATCATACCTGCAAGGTCCGGTTCAAAAGGATTACCCGATAAGAATATAAAGATGCTTGCAGGCAAACCATTGATTGCTTATTCTGTTAATTTTGCGAAAGCCTTAAGATTAACAAAGGTGATCTGTTCTACAGATTCTGAAAAATATGCAGAAATCGCGAAGCATTTTGGAGCAGAAGTCCCTTTTTTAAGAAGTAAAGAGGCCGCCTCAGATACGGCAATGGAAGAGGATATTCTTTACGACTTATATGAGAATTTTGATAGATATGGCATTGCGTATCCTGATCTTTTTGTCTGGCTTCGTCCGACTTTTATTTTCCGTGATGCAGAGGTTGTTCATCAATGTATTGATAAGTTACTGAATGATGATAGTTACTCGGCCGCACGCACAGTTTGTGAAACGGAAGGAAGATTATACAGACTGGATAACGGGATTTTGGTCCCACAGTTTGATGACAAGGGAAAATCTATGATAAGGCGGCAGGAAACCGGAATTTTTTATAAGGTATTCAGTACTGACGTTTTCAGGGGAAAACCAAGGAATTGTGGCGTTGATTTTCTTGGCAGAAAAGTTTATGGAGTAGAAATTCCAAAAATTTGCGGATTAGATATTGACGATGACGAAGATTTTAATTTAATTGAAAATCTGATTAAAAATAGTAACGATGTCCAACAATATTTGTACTGACATAAAAGACATAATTGTAAATAATTTGGATAAAATTATAGAATTGCGGAGTCAGAAGAAATTAAAACCTGATGGCAGCTATGTTTCAGAAGGGGATCTTCTTTGTGAAAAACTCATTAAAGAATATCTGAAGGAGAAACATCCTGATTATTCACTGGTATCCGAAGAATCACCTGAACAAAATATTAGAAACATTCAGAATGAACGTGTGGTTATTCTGGATCCGATCGACGGGACTGAGAATTTTGTTTCCGGGCTGAAGGAATGGGGAGTGGCTGTTTGTGTTTATGAGAATGGGTCACACAGTGAATCGATGCTGGCTTTGCCGGAACTAAATGAATATTTATTAACAGGGGAAAAAATTTCAAAATTTGAATCCAGAATATGCGGATTATCATCATCACTTACCAAAGAAGATCTGTTAAATCTTGAAGACGGATTTGAATATCGCATTATCGGGTGTTGTGTATATAATATGTTTAACGTTATCAGAGGAGCTTATAGTGTTTTTGAAAATCCTAAAGGAGCCTGGATCTGGGATATAATTCCGGGATTGAACTTAGCCCTGGAACATAATTTAAATGTAATAGTTAATGGGAGGGAATATAATGGAAAATTACTTGAACCTGATAAAAAATATCGTTTCAGAATTTCGAACCAATAAAATTTTTGTCCTGGGTAAAGGTCCTTCAGTAGGAAAGATCAAAAAGAGCCTTTTGAAGGATGGTATTGTGATCAATATCAATGATTCTGAAAGATTTTATCCTGGTCAATTTTGTCTTGTGCACAGTTTATGGGCGCTTGAAAGTATTAAGGCAAACGGATACCAGGCAAAATGTTATTTTTCTTCGCGCTGGTTACCGGATAATATCTGCGGCGAGCAGCTGCCTTACGAACCTGAAACTTTCGATAGTGCGGAAAAAAATTTATTGAATATTGATACGGGTTGTTTATCTATTTCTGACTTCCTCTTTATTTCAGCTATTGAACTGGCATTAATTATAGCTGATCTAATTGGGGAAAAAATGGATGTCTATTTCTTGGGTTTTGATTTTTATTCTTCAGAATCAAAAGTAATTGAAGACTTTTCTGACCATTCTCCTGAATATACAGAGATAGTATTGAAATCCCAGGAAAGTATTTTTAAACATATCAAAAATTATTTTGAAGGTCATCCAAAAATCAGATTAATACATGTCGGTAACCGCCAGTTCAGTGATATTTCAGTAATTAATTTTAACACCACCGGTAAAAAACTGGAAGAAACAGATCTTAATAAAATTAATAAAGAGCGCTATGATGAATTAATTTCTAAAATTGAAGATCATAATCCAATCGTTGTTGCTGAGTTAACAAATAATCATATTGGCGATGAAAGCAGATTGAGGGCGATGGTGCGCCTGGCAAAAGATGCAGGTGCTGATGCTATTAAAGTTCAAAAACGCGATGTAAATAATTTTTATACCAAAGAAGAGCTTAATTCATATTATCATTCTCCTTTTGGTAATACCTTGAGAGATTACAGAGAAAGAGTGGAACTAAATGATTATTTATTTGGGGTTCTAATAGAGGAATGTATTAAAAATGAAATTTTTTGGTACACATCTATTCTGGATATGAATTCATTTGAATATATCCGGAAGTTTGACCTTCCTTTGATCAAACTTCCCAGCACTATTTCAGATCATCGAAATTTCATAAAGAGTCTGGGAGAAACCTACTTAAATGACATAGTAGTATCTACTGGATTTACCGATCTGGAATATGAAAAATTTATTCTTCAAACTTTTACCAACAACAGGCGATTATTTCTGCTACAATGTACTTCATCTTATCCAACTCCCCCCGAAGCCTGCCAGGTTTCGGTAGTGAGGCATTACAGTGAGTTACGAAACGAAAAATATAACAATCTTATCCCAGGCTATTCAAGTCATGATGTCGGATCAGTAGCAAGTATGCTTGCTGTTGCCGCCGGCGCTTTGATGATCGAGAAGCACGTTAAGCTGGGAAATCTCGATTGGGTGCATTTTGACGGGGTGGCACTGGACCTTACAACAAATGAGTTTAAGAATTTTGTCCATGATGTTAGAAAAGCAGTTACTATATGCGGAACAAAATATAAAGACATCAGTCCTGTTGAAGATCATAAATATAAAATAAATTCAAGGAATAACTGACTAAATACTATGGCATTAACTGAACCAAATGATGCAGAATACCGAAGGTACAAAGAGATTAAAACACGTTTCAATATTTTTCATAAGAAATATCCTTTGGAACAGATTTTCTCACATGAAATATTGAGAATATGCTTTCAAAAAAAATGGCCTAAAGCCAAGTCTGTCTTCCGGTGGTTTATCATTCCCTCTCCATCATTTATAAAACCCTGTGTAAAAGACAGGGTTGTACTCTTCTCAGATCTTTATTATGAAAGAAAAGATTATAAAAATTTTTTAAGGATCATTATCAATGAGATCGATAGTCCGACCGCTGTTTTCAGCTATCAATACAAACGAAATATCAGATTTGTTTTCAATTTTAATAATATTATTACTTCAATTGACCAGGTTTTAAAAAGGAATAAAGGATTAAGGATCACGGAGCAGATTTATTATGCAGCTTCCCTGACATATATAAAAAATTATCTTGATATGCTGGACAAGTATGTTCTTCCATATGTTAATATCAGATCCTTTGTGGCATTTAACAGTTCGGTTATGCCTGACAGTCTGATGACAATATTTTTTAAAACCAATAATATACCTACATATAGTTTCCAACATGCTGCATATGTTGAATATTCAATGAATATTCCCATGGACATATCCAATTATGAAAATGTTACTGCAGATAAAATTTTGTGCTGGGGTGAAAATGCAGCCGAGCTTTTCAGAAAATACGGATTAAATGATTCAAGAATTTTATTAGCCGGAAATCCTAAATACAAAAAAGTACATATCGAAAAGATCCCGGATTCTTTTGGAAAAGGGCTTGTACTTTTACCCAGATACGTTTATGACCGGGAAAATATAAAACTTATAATATTATTAGGAAAATATAGGAGGAAATATGATGTTGATTTTAATATCAAATTACATCCGTCTTTGGATGCCGGCAAATATAAAAAGATAATCGATGAATGCAGTTTGAAATTGATTGATAAGAATTTACTCTTGCCTTCACTATTGCAATCAGGGGAATTTGATTTTGCGATCTCCTATAATTCAACTGCATACTATGAACCAATGTTTTATGGTATCCCGGTCTTCAGATTCGCATATCATGAAAATGAAAAATATGCCGGTCTGGACGACAGATTTGAGACTGTAACCGAATTGCATGAATTAATCCAAATATTCAAACAAAAAAAAGAAGACGAATTAAAAAGAAGCTATCAGGAATTGCTCACTTTGGTATTCGGAGTTGGTAATTTGAACTATAAGATATTAGATGAGTGAAAAAAATCTGAAATCTCTGAAAAAAGTATCGAATAAAGAATTATTATGCATAATGATTATGATTACTTAGTAGTGGGGGCGGGTCTGTTTGGTTCTGTTTTTGCCCGTGAAATGACTTAAGGAAATAACTCTCAATCCGGATATCCGATATCCCTGAATCGATTTGACAAAATCCTTCTTCCATGGAAAATTATTTGTTTGAATCTGTTATTTGATTCTGTTCAATTTCAACAGATCTATAATTGTCTGTCTGATTTTTTTTAAAAATACTACTGATGGCGGGTATGTTGGGAAAAGATATTTTTCCTCCATCTTTTCAAATGATAAAGCTTCAAAATCTTTGTAAACCGAATCTCTGCCTGAAGGTCTTATTGCAGGAGATGTGATCTGGCGGTTTTTTATTTTTGCTTCCCCGAGTGTCCGCTCTTCCAGGAAACAATTATTTCTGATTTCATGTAAGATGTTTCTTCCTTTTTCTGAATTTATCATTAATAAATTCACTCCCTTATAGGTATTATGATTAAAAGGAATATTTTTTCCAATGCCCCAAAAATCGGCAAGTGTTATATCACTGATCCTTGGAATCCTTGTAAACTGACACTGATAGCAGGACTCTCTCAGGGTGAAACTTACGAAAAAAAGTTTGAAATAGAGATTTGCACTGCGTTTAAGGAAATGCCATTTGCCATTGCGCCTAACTATAGGCTTTGCTTTCCATCCTGCTGTATTTCTAAAGGATATAGCTTCAAAACCAGGAATAATTTTTTTTAATTTTTCTAAATAGATCTGGAATAATTTAGGAGAGGGTACTCCATGACAAACAAAATCAACTGTGATAAGGAGATTCTTCAGTTTTTCATCGAGAAAATTATATAATCCTGCAACCTGGCACGGAGTTCCCGAAAATAATATTAATTGTCCATTCTGAAGTTTTTTGCGAATTTCCCTGAATAATAATCCTATTTCGCTCTGGATATATTTTGATCCCCTCATGGATGCCAGGCCTTCTTTTGTATCTGTTCCGGTATGATAAACATTCCAGTTGCTATCGAAAACAGCGCCGTAAACGTAACCCCCTTTTTCAATTATATAATTTGCTATTTCAGAAAATATGCCCCCTGAAGAGCTACTGGTTCGTGTCTCTTCATCAAGACTCCATGCGGCATATATATCCGGAGATGCCATGTTATCTGTTATAACAGGATTAAGAACAGGACAAACTTTTTGGCATAATCTGCAGGAAATACATTTATCAGGGTTGATTGAAGGATGATCAAAGCCTTCTTCCGAACTGATCATTTCTATGCAGTCTTCAGGACATATATTTATGCATGCAGCACAACCTGTACATTTATCAGCATCACACAGTTTTATCATCTCAAAGATTTTGTCAAAAAATTAATACTTCTGTTTTTGTGATCTGTGATCAGTTTATTGACTTCGTTATAGTCAATGTCAAAAGCATCTTTTTGTTTTTTATTTAGTTCTTCCATAACTATGCTCCTGTTGCCTAAGCCGGTAATATTTAACAAATGGCTTACCCTTTTATTATCCAGCCCGTTAACAATATAAAAAGGTTTTTGCAGTATTATGGAAAAAGCTGCAAGGTGCAGGGAGTGGCCACAGATTATTTTTGCATTATTGCATAAATATAAAAATTCTTTAGGCCCTACTGCTAATTTTTTAATGAAATCGGGGTATTTTACCATGAATGTTGCTGAATGTGCAATTGACGTTACCACCTTAAGGTTCAAATATCTTGCTAATCTATGTGTAATTTCGAGTGCATCACGATTAAAATAGGGTGAATAATAAAACAGATAATTTCCTTCGAAAACCAGATTATCATTATTTATAAATTTTTTCCACTGGTTTTTTTTCACCAGAAAAGTAGGATCTAAAACAACTTCAGGATTTATTCCTGAAATTTTAAAGATATTTATTCT
>CAZIOB010000178.1:0-24068 GCA_964540755.1 uncultured Prolixibacteraceae bacterium
AATGAGATAGTTGCAGGCAAACGCAACCAATCGTTAGGTTTTTTCCCAAATGGTTTCCCCATTTGTGTTGCATTAACATAGACTTCTCTATTTTCAGTCTTGAATGTTATGAGGGTTCCGTTTGTATCAAAGTGTGATTTTTTATTTTTGATAATTCATTATTAAAATCAATTAGGCTTCGATTTCGGCGTCGGTTAAAAGCGGTACCACTTACCGTTTATAAATGATGCCACCTGACAGGATAAAATAATATCATGAATTTATGACGTATAAATATTGTTGTATCTTTATAAAAATTATCTTAAAAATAAAATCGAAAGAGCAAAACGAGCAGAAGCCGAATGGTTCGACGAGGAAGATGACCTTCGAAGAATTCAAAGAGAAGTCGAGATTAGCCCGGGTGAAGGCCATGAACGAGCTCCACGAAAAGAGGATGAAGGAATACCGGGAGAAGAAAAACCAGTCCCCGGAAAGCCAGAAATAACCCTTGACGAGCTTATCGAAAAGGTTGAAACAGTAAAAAAAGAATGGAAAAAAACCGGTTTCAGCTAAGAAATCAACGAGAATAAAAGCCGTGATATTATGCCATCCTGAAATATTATAGTGTTGTTCGTGTAACCCGGTTTTTAAATCCAAGATAGAAAAGTGACAGACTTGACAAAACTGTCAAAAGGACTTCCAAACCTTGATATACAAGACGTAGAGAACTTTTCATTCAGGTTAAATCACGTTAGTTTAGTACAAATTGTCAATTCTTTGTCAAAAGTTTGTCAAAAAGATTATATTTCAGGGGTAAACTGTAAAATTGGATTCGATAAAAAGAATAATGAACTTATCGTAACAAACCATCGTTTTGCCGGAACATCTGATGAAAAAAACACAAATGCAGATGCTAATATTCTATCGGAATATGGCTTAAATTCAGAAGGTTAAGATTTGAACTACTCTTATATTTTTTCCTTTGAATCAGGATACTGGCATATTTCAGGCTTTATTAAGCAAGCTTAATGTGCCTGAAATATTTAAAGCCTGACACTACCGTGCCAGGCTTTTATGTTTGTCGGGGTAGCCGGATTTGAACCGACGACCTCTTCGTCCCGAACGAAGCGCGCTACCGGGCTGCGCTATACCCCGTTTTTTCATTTTTCAATACAGGAAATCATTCCCCTGCCCTTACATTAATTAGCTTGTCTAACAAAGTGTTATCCTTTGAGAAACTTAGCAGGAAAACTTACTGTATCGCCTCTGAAAACGCTGCTAATTTAATCTTTTTTGAAGAAACTAAAAGAATTAACCGGCAAAAACAATATTTATACTTACGTTAATCTTCATTTGTAAAATCAAAAAATATATCACTCTCATTTGATTTACTTTAAACGTGGTACTAAAATATCACAAAAACAGCACCACTTTTTATCAACATAAATTTTTAAAGCTCAACTAAACTTTTTGGGAAAAATATTTTGCAGGTAAATTTTTA
This sequence comes from uncultured Prolixibacteraceae bacterium, assembly GCA_964540755.1. GTDB lineage: Bacteria > Bacteroidota > Bacteroidia > Bacteroidales > Prolixibacteraceae > JAAYJR01. The sequence continues at coordinate 1,481 of CAZIOB010000178.1, forward strand.
TATTATATATTTGACCAAATGGTTAAACCATATAGTTAAAGAATGAATCGACTTAGACGAAAAGAATATGGGCTGATTATAAAAACTTTAACAAAAGAGTTCCAGTGAAATAGAGATTATCACCTATAATGATTATTATAAAAATATGGATAAATTAAAAAAAGACAGTACCGAAGAAAAAATCCTGAATGCAGCAAAATCTGTTTTTGTACGAAAAGGGATGGATGGGGCACGGATGCAGGAGATTGCCAACGAAGCGGGAATTAATAAAGCTCTTCTTCACTATTATTTCAGAAATAAACAAAAGCTTTTTGAAGCTATTTTTAAAAATGTATTCAGACAAATATTTCCGGATATCCGGTCATTCATAAGTTCTGATCTTCCTATTGAAGATAAGGTGAATATTTTCGTAGATAAATACATTACATTGTTACTCAAAAACCCTTTCCTGCCGTCCTTTATCCTGAAAGAAATCCAACGCGACCCGGAATTTCCCGCTTCTATGATTAAGAGCCAGGGAATAGATCAATATGAACTGCTGAACATGCTCGATAGGGAGATGGAGGCAGGACATATCCGTAAAATGGATCCAAAGGAATTGATAATAAATATTCTGGGGCTGATTATATTTCCATTTGCTGCCGGCCCCTTAATGGCAATTATGTTTTTTGAAAAGGATCAAAAGGCTTATAAGGATTTCCTGATCAAAAGAAAGGAAGAAGTCAAAGAGTTCATCCTTAATTCTATTTTAATAAAATGAAACGGGCATGGCAATAATTACCACACAGGAATATAATTATAATTCCAAAGAAGTTCCAGCTGATAACTTTGAAAATTTGCTAGTATAATAATCATGAATCATACATTAATTTTCATTTCAAAATTTCACAAAAAGAATGATTAAAATTTATGAGAGAGTAAAAAACGAGCGATCCTATAAGATATCAAATTTTTAATCAGCTTATTTACAAATAATTATAAAATTTTTATCAATGAAAAATTAAATGGCTGATAATGAACAAATTAAAAATGGAAATTATAGAGTGGCAACTATTATGCTTACTTTCTCAATTAAGAAAAAAGTAAGCGGGATTTTAGGTGAAAATCTCATAAAAACAAATATTGATTACTGTTTTTAAAATATTATCGATATGAGAAAACTAATTATATTAATGTTGATACCTGTTCAGCTGGCTGTTGCTCAGGATAAAATCTTTCTGTACGATTGCTACAGACTGGCAGAAGAAAACTTCCCTGAACTGAAAAATGCGCAGGAATGGCGGGCAATAACATCACTCAGAAAAGAAAATTTAAAAACAGGTTACCTGCCGCAGGTATCGGTTAACGGACAGGCAACTTATCAATCGGATGTGATCGAGATAAATATTCCATTGCCCGATTTTTCAATCCCGTCGGTACCAAAAGACCAGTATAAGGGATATGCAGAAATCAGGCAGACGATATGGGACGGAGGTGTAATAGAAGCAAACAGCCGGCTTGAGGACGCTGTTTTAAAAAGTAATTTGAGTGAGCTTGAAGTAGAAATTTACAAACTGAAGGATCAGGTTGCACAGGCATTTTTCACTGCACTGGCAATGGAAAAACAAAAAGATGTTCTCGTCGCCCAAAAAGCCATTCTGATTAAGAAACTTGAATCTGTCAGATCGGGAATAAAGAATCAGGTAATAACTGAATCGGAATCTTATGCCCTGGAGGCTGAAATTATGATGATGGAACAAAATATCACAGAGGTATTGTCAGGTAAATCTGCCGCCCTGAAAGTTCTTTCTATCCTAACAGGCAAAGATATTCCGGATAATTGCCAGCTGCAGTTCAGCGAGACCCCTGTTGAATATAGCACAGAACTTGCAAGACCGGAATCTCAGTTGTTCTCAAATAAAATCATGCAGCTGAAGACGCAGATGGAACTGCTCGATAAAAGCCGTAATCCGAAAATATTCGGATTTGGACAGGCAGGATACGGTAAACCGGGACTCAACATGTTGAACGATGATTTCGACAGTTATTATCTGGTGGGTATAGGATTAGCATGGACTCCCTTCGACTGGAAAAAAACGATCCGTCAAAAACAAACACTTGAATACCAGCAGAAACTGATAACACATCAGGAGGAAACTTTTAACCGGAACATGGAAGTTCTTCTTGCACAGCAAAAGGAACATATAATAAAATTCGAAAATCAGCTAAAAAAAGACCAGGATATTATTGATCTGAAAAGTAAAATTACACAAGTGGCTGAATCCAGACTGGAAAACGGGACTATTACTTCCTCCGACTATATAACTGAGCTTCAGTCGGAAACAATAGCAAAACTAAATAAAGAACTACACAAAATCCGGCTGCACGAAACAAAAGAAAAATATATGATAATTAAGGGGGCTGATAAAAACATGGGAAAATAACAAAAATCAATTCCGGGGAAAAATAATGAACTATTCCGGACACGGATTATTCTGTCCGGAATCAATCATGGATCAGCTATTAATGCCAAGATCGATCGTTTTATAAAAAATAAGGCCATAATTTGAAATAAAAAAAGTAGCTCATAGTACAGAGATTAACAAATTAAGAATTAAAATAATTTCAAACAGTTATAAATTTTTAAACTATGAAAAATATATTGACAACGGCTATTCTGATAATCATAGCTTTAGCATGTTCAAACGATAATGGGGGATCCGATGCTTTCGGGAATTTTGAGGCGGAAACCGTTATTATTTCGGCAGAATCATCAGGAAAGATTATTCTGCTGAATGTAGAAGAGGGGAAGAAAGTAGATGAAGGATCAGTGGCAGCTGTTATTGATTCTGTTCAGTTGCATCTGAAGCTGGAACAGATCGAAGCGCAGAAGCAAGCTGTGAATTCCGGTAAAAATAGCATACTGGCACAAATAGAGATCCTGGAAGAACAAAAAAAGAATCTGTTAAAAGATAAAAGGCGTATTGAAGATATGTTAAAGGACAGGGCTGCAACCCAAAAACAAATGGATGATATTACCGGCCAAATTGCCGTAACAGACAAACAAATAGCGCATACAAGAACACAAATCATATCTGTTAACAAAGAACTTGGCGTCCTCGAAACACAGCGAAAGGCTACAGAAGATCTGCTTAATCGTTGTACCGTTGAATCACCGGTAGGCGGGACAGTACTTGAAACCTATGCGGAACAAGGTGAGCTGGCTGCTCCTGGAAAACCGATTTACAAAATGGCCAACCTGGATGAAATGATATTAAAAGTTTATATCAGCGGAGCACAACTTCCTGCTATTAAAATCGGGCAGACAGTGGATGTGATAGTCGATAAGTCTGCAAAAGAAAACCAGACATTCAAAGGAAAAGTGGCATGGATATCGTCTGAAGCGGAATTTACTCCTAAAATAATTCAAACAAAGGAAGAAAGGGTTAAGCTGGTTTACGCGGTCAAGATAAGAGTAAAGAATGACGGTACACTAAAAATAGGAATGCCGGGAGAGATAAAATGGTGATGATGTATAAAAAAACAATTAATAATGATTGACATCAATAACATATCAAAATCGTATGATAAGAATCAGGCATTAAAAAAAATATCCCTCAGCGTAAATAAGGGTGAGCTATACGGACTTATTGGTCCTGATGGTGCCGGTAAAACAACTCTTATGAGGATATTGATTACCCTGGTATTACCTGACTCGGGACAAGCAACTATGGCGGGACTGGATGTGGTGAAAGATATCAGGAAAATCAGGCGAATAGCGGGTTATATGCCTGAAAGGTTTTCGTTGTACCAGGATCTGGCAGTAATAGAAAATCTTAACTTTTTTGCTACTGTTTTCGGAACCACCGTGGAAGAAAATTATAATCTGATCAGGGATATTTATTATCAGTTAGAACCTTTTAAAAACAGGAGAGCAGGACAACTGTCCGGCGGTATGAAGCAGAAACTGGCCTTGTCATGCGCCCTTATACATAAACCTGAAATACTTATCCTTGATGAACCTACCACAGGTGTTGATGCAGTATCAAGAAAAGAGTTCTGGGAGCTGCTAAAAAAACTTCAGGAAAGGGGGATCACTATCCTTGTCTCAACCCCGTACATGGATGAAGCAAATTTATGCGACAGGGTAGCTCTTGTTCAAAAAGGACAAATCCTGGATGTAGATACACCGCAAGGGATAACCGGAAAATTCCGGCGGAAAATAATCAGGGTACGGAGTGATGATACATACAGATTGATAAATGACATGAGGAGCTGGGAAAAAACTGAGTCTGCTTTTGCGTTTGGCCAGTTTGTGCATATAACAAGTAAAAACGACGAGGCAGGGATCGATGACGTAATCTCTTACCTGAAAGAGAAGAACCATCAAAATATTGCTGCAGAAGAGATAAAACCGGGAATTGAAGATGTATTCATGAATCTGATGAAACAACAAAACTGATTGTTAATCAGACATCTGCCGCAAATGCAATTAGTTTAAAAGAACAGAATTTTAACAATGACAACCAGATGAAAAACAGATGTTCTGCAATAATTTAAGAAATGAAAGAAAAAATAATTACAGTAAATAATCTCGTCAAAAAGTTTGGCTCTTTTGTAGCAAATGATCATCTGACATTCGATGTATATAAAGGTGAAATTTTTGGATTCCTGGGAGCTAACGGTGCAGGAAAAACTACCGCCCTGCGTATATTGTGCGGCCTCTCCTCTCCTACCTCCGGAGAACTCAGTGTAGCCGGGTTTGATGTATATCGTGAGGCAGAAAAAATCAAAAAAAATATTGGATATATGAGCCAGAGATTTTCGCTTTATGAAGATCTGACCGTTTCGGAGAATATACAATTTTATGCAGGCATCTATGGTATCCCTCCGAAGAAAAGAAAAACTAAAATGGATAATTTGCTTAAGAAACTCGAAATGCAAAATGCCAAGAACAAACTTATAGCAGGATTACCATTGGGGTGGAAGCAAAAACTGGCATTCTCGGTAGCTATTTTTCATGAACCTAAAATTGTTTTTTTGGATGAACCGACAGGAGGTGTAGATCCGGTTACCCGCCGGAGATTCTGGGATATGATATATGAAGCAGCCAATGATGGCATTACTGTATTTGTAACAACTCATTATATGGATGAAGCTGAGTACTGCGACAGGGTTTCGATTATGGAAGCCGGGAAAATAGAAGCGCTTGACCCGCCCCAAAAACTAAAGGAAAAATATAAAGCACGGGATATGAATGAAGTATTCATACAAATAGCCAGAGGAACAACCGGGGAATCATCAGGCAAAAATAACTCCTGATAAATTTTTGTTCACATAATTATAAAATCCAATACGAATGAAGCAACTAATTTCTTTCATAAAAAAGGAGTTCCTGCACATTTTCAGAGATCCTCGTACAATGATGATTTTATTTGGTATTCCTGTTACCCAGTTGCTTATTTTCGGAACTGTTATAAAAAATGAAATTAAGAATGTACATATTGCCATATATGACCAATCGAAAGATATAACCACAATGGAGATCACCAATAAGCTGCTCTCATCCGGCTATTTCATACTTGATAAAAACCTGGACGGCATTAAAGGTATTGATGATATCTTTAAAAAAGGGAAAGTAAAAGAGGTGATTGTCTTTGAAAACGATTTCGGCGAAAAACTGGTAAGAGAAGGAAAGGCGGATGTACAGATCATTGCCGATGCATCCGATCCCAATGTTGCAAGGCTGGTAACCTCATATACTTCAGGAATTATAAATGATTATATTAAGAAGTTACATCCGAATATCGATATGCCTCTGAATATAGAACCCAAAGTAAGAATGTATTTCAATGAAAGCATGAAAAGCGCCTATATGTTTGTTCCGGGAACCATGGCGCTTATATTAATGCTTATTTCTGCATTAATGACCTCTATTTCCATAACCCGTGAAAAAGAAATGGGAACAATGGAGATTCTTCTGGTTTCGCCGCTTAAACCTTTACAGATAATTGTCGGGAAAGTGCTTCCGTACCTGTTACTATCTGTTATTAATGCCTTTTTGATTGTGCTGACAGGCAGGTTTGTGTTCGATGTCCCTGTTACCGGCAGTTTCATCTTACTGATATCAGAAACCATTCTCTTTATTCTCATGGCTCTTTGTCTTGGTATTATGATATCAACAGCAGCAAAAAACCAGCTTATGGCTATGTTCATCTCTATGATAGTCCTTATGCTGCCTACTATAATCCTTTCGGGATTTATCTTTCCTATTGAAAATATGCCCCGCCTGTTGCAGTGGCTCAGCTTTATTATGCCGGCCAGGTGGTTTGTTACTATCATACGGGGTATCATGCTCAAAGGAACAGGAATTTTCTTTTTATGGAAAGAGACGCTTATATTGACCGGAATGACAATATTCTTTATTTCAGTCAGTGTGAAAAAATTCAAAATAAGGCTTGAATAACTATTTAATCTGTATGCCCGGCAAAAATTTATTTCAATACCGGTAAAAAAATTAAATTAAATAAATCAATAGCCTGCTTGTAAATTATTAAAAAAATTGGATGAGAACAATTGCATATATACTTCAAAAAGAGTTCCGGCAAATTTTCAGGAACCGTTTCCTGGTGCCAATGATCTTTGGTGTCCCCCTGGTACAAATGCTGATTTTAGTTTATGCCGCAACATTCGACATGAAAAAAATTGATATGACAATAGTGGATAAAGATATATCCACCTTTTCAAGGGAGTTAGTTTGCAAATTCCAGGGAATTCCATTTTTCAATATTAATCAATCGGCTGAGAATGTAAAAATTGGGGAGGATATGTTGTTAAAAGATGAAACTGACGCAGTATTAATAATACCTGACGGAATGGAAAGAAACCTTGTGCGTGATGACAAAGCCGGGATTCAAATGCTTATTAATGCGATTGACGGGAATTCAGCACAACTCATTTATTCTTATTCGGCAAATATAATAAGGGATTACAATCAAAATCTAATAGCAGAATGGAAAGAAATGCCCGGATTCAAACCGATTAATCAGGTAAACATTGCAGAAAGATATTGGTATAACACTGAACTTAACTATAAATGGTATATGGCTCCGGGTATTCTGGCAATATTGGTAACTATAATAGGTATGTTCATGTCAGGATTGAACCTGGTGCGTGAAAAAGAGATCGGCACTATAGAACAACTTAATGTTACCCCGGTAAAAAAACATCATTTTATTATAGGGAAACTTGTTCCTTTCTGGATAATAGGAATATTCGATCTTGCATTCGGATTGGCAATTGCAAGGGTCGTGTTTAACCTTCCTGTTGAAGGCAGCCTTTGCTTGCTGTTTTTTTTCACAGGCGTTTATCTTGTTGGCGTATTGGGACTGGGACTTTTTATTTCAACAATGGCAGATACACAACAGCAGGTTATGTTTATGAATTTCTTCTTTATGGTAATATTTATTCTGATGGGAGGCATTTTTACGCCGGTTGAAAGTATGCCACACTGGGCGCAAGTGGCAGACCTTATCAATCCCGTGTTCTATTTTATGAAAATTATGCGAAACATATTATTAAAAGGTTCAGGATTTTTTGATCTTCTGGAAGAATTTATCTCACTGGTTGTCCTTGGAATAACCTTTTTGAGCCTGGCAATTTTCCGTTACCATAAAACAACATAATCAACTATCTTAATCAAAAATTCAAAAAACTGATGCTTAATTTGAATAAATTTAAATTTAAAACATTAGTTCACTATTCTTTTCTCTATTTAAACAATATTTCTAAATTTGCGTCGAAAAAATAAAAAAAACATATTAACACATAATAAAAAATTACTGAATGTTGGATTGCCAGACATTTAATTATTAACTTATGCCGCAAAAATAGAATAAAATAATTACAAAATTTTTTAATGTATGAAGATAGTTATAACATCAACGGGGAACAACCTCAGATCAAAGTTCGATTTAAGATTTGGAAGAGCAGCATGGTTTTGTGTTTACGATACAGAGAAAGGCACTGTGGATTTCATAGAGAATGAAAATAAGAATATCAACGGCGGCGCCGGCACAAAAACTTCAGCTAAAGTTGCCGAACTCGGAGCACAAAAAGTAATTTCCGGAGATTTCGGTCCTAATGCAAAATTAATGCTGGAAAAATTACAAATACAAATGATCCTTCTTGATGGAGGTAATCAAAAGATAGAAGAAATAATAAAAAATATTAACGCCTGAACACCAGGCCGGCATATACTATTAAACGACTTCCTGTTCATTAGCAACAGGATTTTTTGAATATAAAGCCGGTTAAGGTTAATAAAAAATAATTAAATGATGAAAATAGCAATTCCTATTAATGAAAATGGCATTCTTGAAGACCATTTCGGACATTGCAAATATTTTGCAGTATTAGAAATTAATAATAATGAAATTGTTTCAGAAGAAATCATTGAAGCTCCACCCCACCAGCCTGGCCTTCTGCCTGAATGGCTGTCCGAATTGGGGGCAACCGATATTCTTTCAGCGGGTATGGGCAACAGGGCTATACAACTGTTAAATAATAAAAAAGTAAATGTATATGTAGGGGCGCCAAAATTAAAAGCAAGAGATCTGGTTTCCGGATATCTTGATAATTCTATAGAGTTTAGAGCAAATTTGTGTGATCACTGATTATGAAGATAGCCATTGCAAGCGGTAAGGGAGGGACAGGAAAAACAACAGTATCGGTAAATTTGTTTCATTTTTTAGCAAAGTTTCATTATGGAAATATTCATTTGATCGACTGTGATGTTGAGGAACCTAATGATATATTTTTCTTTAAAGATCCTGAACTTATAAAGAAAGAAGAAGTATTCCGGCTGATACCCGAGATTGATAATGAAGCATGTACTTACTGCAAAAAATGCGAAGAGTGGTGTGAATTCAATGCCATAACCATTATTGCCGGCAGAAAATACGCAGAGGTAAATGCCAATCTTTGCCATTCATGCGGTGCTTGTATTCTTGCATGTAATTTTGGAGCAATAACAGAAAAGAACGATCCGCTCGGGACTATCTCACATTACAAGATTGAAAATGGTGCAGATTTTTCAGAAGGATGCCTTAAAATAGGTTCTGCAATGCAGACTCCCCTGATAAAAAAATTGAAACAAAATTCAATTAAAGAAAATTCGATAACTATTCTTGATGCACCGCCCGGAACCAGTTGTCCTGTTGTAGAAACTGTGGCAGACGTTGATTTCGTTATTCTTGTAAGCGAACCTACTCCTTTTGGACTTAACGATCTGAAAATAATGGTTGAACTTCTTAATGAAATTAATAAACCTTTCGGAGTGATAATAAATAAGGCCGGGCTGGGATCAAATGAAATTTACAATTTCCTTGAAAATAATAATATAGAACTATTAGCGGAAATTCCTTTTTCAAGAGAATATGCAGAACAATATTCTTCAGGTGACTTGTTAGATAATATTTCTGAGGAGACTGAAAAAACTTATAAAAAAATAATAGAAAGAATACTTTAAAAAATTTTTGTTCTTGATCAACAAATCAATTTCATATTGAATCATTAAGATCTTAGCATTGTTAACTTGCCGCAGGGAGTTGCAATTATCCCGCTGAATCAGCAGGGAAAAAATCTAATAGAAGTATTCATTTATAAAATAGCAGGATAAAAAGGGGGTATGATCATTTTAATCATATAGTTTTTAAGATATTAATGAAAGAGATAACAGTATTAAGCGGTAAAGGCGGAGCGGGTAAGACAAGTGTTACAGCAGCAATTGCTTCTCTTGCAAAGAATGCAGTATTCTGTGATAATGATGTTGATGCGGCTGATCTGCACCTCATCTTTAATCCGGAAATCATACAGGAACATTCATTTGAGAGCGGCAGAAAAGCATTTATAGATCCGGATATCTGCAATGGTTGTGGGCTTTGCATAATTAACTGCAGGTTTGATGCAATACACAGGAACGATACCGAATGGCCTGAAATTAATCCTTTTCAATGTGAGGGATGCCGTGTTTGCGAAAGAATATGCCCACTAAATGCCATAACCACTTCGGTTAATGAAAACAACAAATGGTTTATTTCAAATACCCGTTTTGGCACTCTGGTACATGCTAAAATGGGAGCCGGCGAAGAAAACTCCGGAAAACTTGTTACCAGGATAAGGACTAAAGCAAAAGAGATTGCAACGACTGAAAAAGCTGATTTCATAATAAGTGACGGCTCTCCGGGAATTGGCTGCCCGGTTATTGCTTCCGTAACCGGCACTGATATGGTGCTTCTTGTAATTGAACCTTCACAAACAGGACTTCACGATGCCCAAAGGTTACACCAACTGGTGCAGTCCTTTAATATTCCGGCGTTCGCAATTATCAACAAATATGATATTAATATCAAAATCACTGCTGAAACAGAAGAATTTTTAAAAAAAAACAGAATACCTCTGCTGGGTAAAATTCCGTTTGATACAAAATTTGTAGATTCGATGGTAGATGGCAAAACAATTATTGAATATGCGCCGGAATCTGAATTAAGCAAAAAATTCGAATCTTTATGGGAAAAACTTATTTCATAAGACTTTGATACCGGCAAAAATTCTTTTAGCCATAAAATTTATGATATTCACCTTAAATAATAATGCAATTATTTTGAAATGCTTCCTAAAGAAATATCAGCACATAATTTTTATTCATTTATCTGGCATGCTGCATTCCTTGCCCTGGCGAAAAATTTCATAGATATTGATACTATTATTCCTTCGCTGCTGGTAGAGGCAGGTGGCGGGCCTATACATATAGGGATACTGACAACAATAATGCTGGGCGGATCCCGTTTCACCCAACTCTTTTTTGCTCCGTACCTTAGTAATAAATCCTTCAAAAAAAAATATTTGCTTATTGGTATAAATACCCGTGTGTCTGTCCTGATAGCGCTGGGAATAATTTTATTAACTTTTGAAGCATATCACGGAAGATACATTATTTGGCTGATTTTCCTTTGCATTACAATATTTTCAGTAACCGGAGCCTTTTCCAATATAAGCTATACAGATATATTGGGTAAATCTGTGAATCCTGAAAAACGTAAAACATTCTTTTCAACACATCAGATAATATCAGGGATAATTATTCTGGCAGCTGCTTTCCTTGTAAAAAAGGTTTTGGTATGGAAAGATTATCCTGTGAACTATGCATTTATGTTGTTCATAGGCGGAACATTCCTTCTTATTGCATCAGGAGGTTTATGGAATATAAGAGAATCAGTCCCGTCAACACTAAAGATATCAAATCTGAAGAATTTTTTCACCGTGCTCTCTGTTGAAATGAAAAAAAACAAAAAGCTGGGGTATTTCCTTGGCTTTGTCAATACACAGGGTATAGCTGTCTCCTTTCTTCCCTTCGTTATTTTGTATGCAAAAGAAACATTCAATACCCAAAGCAGTGAAACAGGATTTTTTCTGCTTTTCAAAGTTATTGGCATTGTCATTGTAAGCATTCTTGTGCTGCTCGGAGCGAAAAAAATAAAGTATAACATTTTATTATACAGTAATTTAGCATTATCTATTCTAATGGCTGTAATGACATGGGAAATTGTCAATATGTCAAATATAAAATATATTTTTCTTATCGGGGGAGTGGTATATTCTTTATACACAATAACAATGAGCGGACTGCTTCTCGAAATCTCCCGTAATGAGAACCGGGCCGTTTACACGGGATTTTCCGGGGCAGGTAACATACTGCCTGCAATTTTCCCGTTAATCGGAGGCACCTTAATTAAAATATTCGGATTCAAAATATTTTTTGTACTTTTTATGGCAACAATAATTATTTCTGCATACTTTATTATAAAGATCAATTGCAAAAAGTAAAGATTAGGTTATTCAGGAGTTTATTAAAGTAAGTTGAATTAAATGACAAATATCATTAAGGCAAGAATATAACAAACACAGAAATATGAAAGGAGTATGATTATAAAATTATCCGGTAGTATGATTAAAACTTATGTCAGTTATAAAAGATACAAAAAAATAAATAATTTTAACCATGGAACTAACGTGAACTTTTTTAAAACATAAATTTTATCTCATTGATTTAAATAATTAAAAAATTTTATTAGAATGAATATATCTGTTCTTACTGAAAATACCGCAAGTAAAAATTTTCTTGCTGAACACGGTCTTTCTTACCTGATTGAAATTGATGATCAAAAAATTCTATTTGACACGGGACATTCTGATGTCTTTTTAAAAAATGCTTCAATGATGGGTATTGATATTGAAAAAGAGACTGAAACAGTTATCCTTAGTCACGGCCATTGGGATCATGGCAACGGACTGCGATATATTAAAAATAAGAAACTTATAGCACACCCTGATGCATTCATCAGGAGATTCAGAAAAAAAGATCTTTCACCTGTCGGATTATCATTAACCAGGGAGGAAATTAAAAACAAATTCCGGCTTATCGAAACAAAGGAACCGTTTCAGGTAACCAGCAATCTTTTCTTTTTAGGGGAGATACCCCGCAATAATGATTTTGAAGCAAAATCAACCAATTACACTGATGATTTCCGCAATGAAGATTTTATCCCGGATGATTCAGCACTGGCAGCTATTGTAAATGGAAAACTTATTGTAGTCACAGGTTGCTCTCATTCAGGAATATGTAATATAACAGAATATGCTAAAAAAGTAACCGGGATTCCGAAGGCAGAGGCTGTTATAGGTGGATTCCACCTGAAAGAGATCGACGAACAAACCAGGAAAACAATAGAATATTTCAGGAATGAGGGAACCCGCAGGGTTTTTCCGTCTCATTGTACAGAACTACCGGCAATGGCAGCTTTTTACCACGAATTTAAAAATCAGCAGATAAAAACAGGCCAGGTGATTTACTTCTGATCCAATAGTCAGTCTGTTCCGGACATTCAGTAAAGCCCTGATCCAAGACGACAAACAAAGTATCTCAGGCGATTTTTCAATCAGCCGTTTAATTGCTATAAGCAATGTATCTCAAAATATTTTTCAGTTAGTCGTTTAGAGCGACAAACGATAAATTAAATACTTTTAAAATGGAATTCATCCCGATCCTTAAGAACGGGAAACTTTTTACGGAAATTATGCAATTCCCTGTGTGACAATTCAAATATTTCTGTTTTTTCTCTATCTCCTGTAAAAAAGGAGATTCCTCCCGGATCAACAAACACTGAGTCTCCAATATACTCGTGTCCGTTGCCATCCCTGCCGACACGATTGACCCCAATGCAATATGCCTGATTTTCTATGGCACGGGCAGGTAATAGTGTTTTCCATGCCCGGTGGCGTGTTGCAGGCCAGTTTGCCATGTAAAGCAGCACATCATAATCCTCTCTGTTACGGCTCCACACGGGGAATCTCAGATCATAGCAGATCAGGGGACAAAACTTCCAGCTTTTGTACTCTGTAAGTAACCTTTTTTCACCGGCAGAATAATGCATATGCTCACCACTCATTGTGAAAAGATGGCGTTTGTCGTAATATTCAATAGCGCCATCAGGGGAAGCCCATATACAACGGTTGTATATTTTACCGTTTTCTTCAATAATCAGAGTTCCGGTTATGACAGCTCCTTTTGCCGATGCGATATTTCTTATGCGGCTGACAGACTTTCCGTCCATTGTCTCTTTATAATTTTCCGGGTGCATGGTAAATCCGGTTGTGAACATCTCGGGCAATATTATCACATCAGCCTGATCAGTTTTTGCAATTAACTCTGAAAATTTTCGAAGATTTGCTGAAGGATCCTCCCAGATTATATCCGTCTGAACAACACATATCCTTAAATCATTCAACTGTTTAAAATTTTCAGCTCGTTTCATTCTTCTAAATTGCATTCGTAAAAAGTATTTTCCACTTTCTCTAAATCACCTGAGTATTGATATTCCAACCCCTTCTGATTTCCTAAAATCACTATTAATCAGCCAGCAAAAGCCAAATAATAAATAACAAATAATCAATTGTAAGGATTCCTGTATTCGTTATTCGAGACTCGTAATTCGTCATTCGAAATTCCAATACTCATAATAGGTCACCTTTTTCTCAGTCCGACCCCCGACAGGTCAATTGGCTTGAATCCCATTTTAAGTGCAGGCGATCCCGGCCTAAGGGAATAATCATCATTTTCAGGATCCATAAACAGAGGATCAGCGACTACGGAATGTTCATCAAATCCCAGGCTCTGCCACTCTTCAAATGTCGTAACACCTTCCAGTCCACGAATAGCAAACTCCTTACCATCAAAGTGATAAATTAAGTTATAATCGCATTCCATAGGCAACGACCTTTCGCCTGCAACACTGTAAAGCATACCGTCCGGATTTGAAAAACAGATAATATTTCGCAATAATCGTATCTTCTGATGCTGATAGTCGCCCCGTGGATTGTGAAGATCTATCTGCCAAACATCTCCATCAACAAAAATATTATTGATATAAGTATTGTTTCTGTTCTTATACCAGATATGCATGCCTGCCTGGGTCCTGTAAACAACATTATTTTCTACAAGACAGTTTCTTGTTTCACATCCGGTATATATGCCAAGTACAAAACTGCCATGGCCTTCAGGGGGAGGGTAAACGTCATGAATAAGATTATTCCTGATTATAACATAGTCATCGCGGATAAAGATCCCTCCGCCATCATTTAACTTCTGCATAACATCATAAATCTCGTTATACTCAATTATCAGTCCCTGTTCCTGATTTCTTCTTTCCTGCTCCTGCCCGTAATCTGTTGACCAGTGACGGGCATAAATTCCTGACTGTCCTATATCATGTACCAGATTATTAGAGATAACTCCGCCTCCATCATCTATGTTAATCCCCACCCCGCTTGGAAAAATGTCGCTGCAATGATGGATGTGGTTATACATAATTATATTTCTTTGTCTTCCGTAACTTCTTGTGATAATACCCCCGCTGCCTGTGTCATAAATTTCATTGTCAACTACCCTTACGGCAGTACCTGTTATATCCAGGCCATAAGTTCCCGTGTTTCTTATCCTGTTGCCCTCAAAAACGCACTCATTAACTCCGTTAAGAGTGATTGCCGAAGGAAACCAAATATCACCAACATCCCTGATAGAAGGAATCCCCATATCAGGAAGTATATAATCCGTACCAGAAAAAGTCAGTCCGCTAATATGGATAAATTCTACAAAATTATTACCTGCAGTATCACCTTCAAATCTCAAAAGTTCATTGATAACCGGTGCTCGAAGTCCCGCATTCTCAAGGTCACAGGGACAAACAGATTCGGACGGCCAGTAATACAACCTGCCTGCCTCACGGTCCAGATACCATTCTCCCGGACTGTCAAGTCCTTCAAAAACATTATCAATATAATAACGATTAAGGCCATTTCCTGACCCCAGCCTTCTTCCGACAGGCCCGGTAAAGCTAACTACCCTGCTCTCTTCATCCACATTAGCAACCCGTAGCCTGGATTCATTCCACAGGTGAAATAAAACAACCTCAACATCAGTAATATTCCGGAACTTTCGGAAATCATTGTCTTTGAACCTAAATCCGTATTTTCCAATATCTTCCGGTGTTTCATCAATATTATAAAATCCCTCTTCCGGAATGCGGGCACGAGACTGTCTTTTATCGCCTAAAAAAAGTTGCCGGAAATACCAGTTCCCTTTCTTTACTTCATCAATGGTACATACCTGTATATCCCCCTCATATTCCTCCCATGGCCCTGTTATTTCCCTGCTGCCACTGATAACAGGCTGCTCGTCATTATATGCAGTGTACGTAATAGGAAATTCTCTCGTCCCGGAGTCCTCCGGTTTAAATACCAGGGTTTCAGTTAATTCATATACACCCTCACGTAAATATACCGTAACAGGGCTTGAAAGGCCGCTCTTACCCTTTACTTCCCTTATGGCATCCCTTGCTCTGCTGATGGTGGCAAAGGGCCTGCTGACACTTGTACCCGGCCATGAATCATTACCTGCCGGCGACACATAATAAGCAAACTCATCTGTTTCTGCCTGTAAAGAAAAAAGAGAAAAGAATATACCTGAAAGTAAAAGGAAAAGAATTCTAATTGGTTTTCTCTGCGGAAGTGATTTATTTTCCCCTGCCGTCAGCAAGGGACAAAAATTCTGCGATAAAAATTTTCGTGATATAATCCCTTTAATGCCTTTTTCCATAATTTCTAATAATTTAAATGATCAGCTACTAACAGTATAAAAAAATATATAATTCAAATTTAGCATATAATTCTTAAAAACATGATATAATTAAAGCGCTCAATCATATTTACAGGAAATTGAATTATCAAAAATGACGCTCACGCGATAAAAAATAACAAATAATCCATTATGTTGCAAAACATTTTTATTCTATCTGATTATGAATATTATGAGTTATTCTTATCTATCTAAAATTTTTCATCTCATTACAATTGCTTATTTAAATGGTATAAAATGGAACTCGTCATTTATAATGTTCAACCTGCATGAACGATAGTACATGACTCGTTTCACCTTAGCAATGACTGCGCTTTCAAAACTTTTCATTGTGCTTTCCATAATTAACGCACAATGTAGATCTGCATGATGATTTCATTTTATATTTTCAGGATAATTCTTTTAGTTTTTTCAATGGAATTAATCAGAATTAAATTTTAAGTCATTAAATTTATTATTTAATTTGTATCCGGGTATTAATAATGAAACGGGCATGATTGTAAAATAGCACAAGTGCATGATTAAAACATATACGAGTTCTATATGATACCTTTGAAAATAATTGATATTAATAATGAAATATTTAACTATAACTAAAAATATATAACCATGCGAACAATATTTTATTCATTACAATCACTCTTACTTATCTCCGTTCTGATCATTAGTTCATGCAATTCCCGTTCAGGATCAAAACAACCGGACAATAAATCAGCCAGTCAGGAACAGGAAGAGGACTGGATTCAGTTATTTAATGGAAAAGATCTTGATAACTGGCAGATCAAGTTCTCAGGATTTGAATTGGGCCATAATTATAATAATACTTTCAGGGTTAAAGACGGCCTTTTGCGGGTAAGCTATGATGATTGGGAGGAGTGGGACGGACATTTCGGCCATATTTTTTTTAATGGTGAATTCTCCCATTACAGGCTGAGGGTAGAATACAGATTTGTAAAAGATCAGGTCAAAGGTGGCCCGGGCTGGGCTTTCCGTAACAACGGGCTGATGATCCACGGACAAAGTCCCGAATCAATGGAACTGGATCAGAATTTCCCGGTATCTATAGAAGTTCAGCTTTTAGGAGGAGACGGAGAACATGAAAGGTCAACAATGAACTTATGCACTCCGGGCACTAACGTTGTTATGAATGGAAAATTAATCGAACAGCATTGCACTAATTCCAATTCTAAAACTTATCATGGCGATCAATGGGTTACTGTTGAAGTTGAAGTGAAAGGCGGTGAAGTAATCCGTCATTTTGTTGAAGGGGAAGAGGTAATGAGATATGAAAAGCCACAACTTGATCCTCGTGATGAATCTTATGCCAAACTTCTGCCCCAGAATGGAAATAAAATAATTACCAGAGGGACAATCTCATTGCAGGCAGAAACTCATCCGACGGACTTCAGAAAAATAGAAATGCTTATTCTTGAAAAATAGATCCGTTTTCATTTTTTATAGTAGAAAAGCTTATCAGGATGATTTTGCTGTGGATGATTATTTCTGGCACAATTTTCCTTTCCCCGCTCTTAAGCGACCGTC
Source organism: uncultured Prolixibacteraceae bacterium (assembly GCA_964540755.1). Classification (GTDB taxonomy): domain Bacteria; phylum Bacteroidota; class Bacteroidia; order Bacteroidales; family Prolixibacteraceae; genus JAAYJR01. The sequence continues at coordinate 19,254 of CAZIOB010000178.1, forward strand.
AAGATATATTTTCTAAATGGGTGTAAAAGCTGATAATTGGGCAAAACTGAAAAAATTATTTAATAGTGCCTTTGAAAAAAAAATCAGGGTTTGTGCATACAAGACCCCTGATTCTTTTCATACTAATAATTAATTTGTTAATAACATTTCTTTAAAAGGAGACGCTATTTCTGCATCTGCTCCTGAAGTTTCTGTTGCAATTCAGGATCATTTTGAACGGCCGCCATTATTTGCTGATACCTGTTAACCGTTAAATCATTTTCTCTGACAACATTTTGCATATCATGCTGTGCCTGATTCTGAATTTTCTCAATAGCCTGATTGGCATCGTCAAATTTCTCAATTTCTTTATCCGATGCATCAACTTCTGTATTTGGATCCTGTGTTGCTTTTAATATCTCACTGAAACGCTGAACCTCAATTCCTGCCCCATTTACCGCAGTAACCATTTTCCCCTGAACCTGTTGCTCGATTGACTGAATTTTTATTAGCGCAGTAGCAAATTGTTTTAATTCGCTATCACTTACTTCAGTTGGTTGAGACTGTTGTGGTAATTGAGCATTTACACCCGTTATCACAAAGAAAAAAAGAAATAATAAATTGGTAATTTTTTTTAATAAAACCATAATAAATTAAATTTAAAAATTAAAAATAGAATATGAATTTATGCCTGAAAATACTTTAGGCATTTGAAACTTAGATAAAGAGGGGTCATTGAAGATACTGACATTACTGGAAATGCGAAGTTGAAAAAAATCATTTATCACTCCTGCCAGGATAACCCCACATAAAGAAACTTTTATTTCGGCAGGTTTATTAAACCTCATTTAAAATCACACTCTTGTCAGTTAACAATACTTCAAATAAACAAGTTAATGTTCGAAATGACAAAATTAAATTGTGAAAAAAAATTAAATCTTTGCTTTGGATGCACTTGTAAAATTCCATTATCTTAAGCTTCCATCTATAAATGTGCTTTGAAAGGGTGGCATCATTTTAACCGGTAAGTGGTATTGTTTCAGTCAGGCGCTAAAAAAAATTTTAAATTACGGGAATAGAACTAATCTGAGGACATATTTTTCCTGAACATATTATTAGTTTATTTGAAAATGGGTGGAAATCTGACTGACCGTGTTATGCAGATAATGCATTTTGTTTTGTTCTCACATATTTTTTTTATAAAAAATTGCTATTTTTAGGATTGTAAAAATTAAATTAATAAAAAATCCAATTATGAAAAAAATATTCTTGCTGGGGGTATTATTCACAACTGTTCTTTTTACTTATGCCGGTGAGCCTGTTCCTGGAGCTGAAGTTTACATAGAGCAGGATAATAATAATCCACCAATTGCTTTTCAGCAAACAGGTAAAACGGGTAAAGTTACATTTTCGCATCTTCCGCGTGGTAAGTATTATATATGGGTTATGCTACCGGAACAATCCGGCAAATATAATCCTATAACCAAAAGGATTGATTGTGAACTCAGGGCAGGATATCATCATGAAAATAAAGAATATTTTTTACATGAAAAAGAAGGTTTTTTTGTAATAAGTTTTTCCAAACTGAAAAAACTTGAAAATAATAATATTACCCCCGGTTACGACATGGAGTCCGAATACGGTAAAAAGCGAATTGGAATTGGTAAATTTGATGTTAATGGTAATAGAGGAAGTATAACAGCGACCATAGAAAGGGAGAAACCAAAGCAGTTCCAAAAAATAGTGAACAAAGTAAAACACGACACAGCTATGAGTGCAATTAGAAATATGAAATAACTATTTCCATGAGGATTGTCCGGCCGGAAACTCGTTATAAAAATACAGGATCAATTATTTTTCATTCGAATTATCCTCTGATTTATTGTTAAATCCAATATTTATCAATAGCCTCAAGTGCTTCTTTTGTCCCAATTTTTTCTAGTGCAAATGATGCAATTTGTCGGGTAGAATCATCTTCATTCGTATCTTTCAAGATTTGTATTAGCGGTTTCACTGCTTTGGTAACACCTTTTTCTCCTAATCTTTGTGCTGCAAGTCGACGAACCTCTTTATTGCTTGTTGCTATTAGAACGGATTTTCCTTTTAAATTTTCACGTTTTCTTCATATAACAAACTGACAGTCATTTGTTTATTGGCTTTTTTGTTCAAAAAGCTTCTTGTTTACACTTTACCGGGCAATACTATTCCCAGTCTGTCGAGAATGATCTGTTGATCTTGGTTTAATATTTTTGGCAATTGTTTCATTGTACCTCCTTTAAATTGATATTCGATATAATTTATTTTATCTAAACACTCCAGAATATATTGCTGGGTAAAGGGTCTGTCCTCTTTAAAATGTTTCCATATATGAAAAATAAGTTTATATGCCAGCATGCAAACAAATACATGGCCCCTGGTTCTTTTTTCTTTTCTCACGTAAATGGGCATGATCTCCTCCAGACCGGTCTTCAATGTACGAAAAGCGTGTTCCACTTCGGAGAGGTCTTTGTAACGGTCATGTACCACTTGTTTGTCGGCATCCGCTTTTTCTAAATCTGTTTTAATCACGTAACAACCGTCTAACATCCGGATTTGCTCTAAAGCCTGCTCATCGATGGAAAATTCCAATTCACGTTTATCCTTACATCCAGTAATAGTCATACACCTTGATAATTTCATTTTCCCCACCTGCTGCTCAATGTTTTTTACAGCAACTGAAACCTTGGCCTTGGGGTGTTGGGCAAGATAGGTGTTTTTTTGCTGAATCTTTGTTTTAACTCGCTCAATTCTTTGATCGCGACTTGCTCGCATCTGCTGTGCCCTGATAGGATTGCGCCTTAAAATATAACGTATTTCATCCAATGTTACCTCGGTTAATTCATCTTCAAATAATGCCATTTGAATCGCACCTTTATTCAGCAGTGTTGTGATCTGCGGCTTGGTCAACGAGGTAATATAATGCCATTGGATATCTTTTATCTCTTCAATCTGTTTTGACTTCAGCATCCCCTTATCTCCAACAAAAGCTACTTTTTCGACTCCAAAATCTTCCCTTAGCTTGTAGAGTTGATCTCTGACAGTTTTCATATCCGAAGTGTTGCCTTTAAAAACTTCCACGCTCACCGGCTCTCCCTGCTCATTACATAGAAGCCCGATAACAATCTGCATTTTGCCTTTTTTACCGTCCCTGTTATAGCCATAATCTGCCAATTCATTTTTTGTGCTTTCAAGGTAACTTGATGTAACATCATACAGGAAAACAATTTTCGTTTTCTGCCCTATATGCTGAAATAACTTCTTTTCAATTTCTACTTGATGATCAGCCAGCCATTCCAGGTTATAATAAAGATAATCCTCGCTAAAATTCTCAAGACCCAATAACTCACTTACCGCTTGTTGTCTGGCCCACTCTGTGGCTGCGTACAATCTGGAGCCTTGTGTGAGCAACCGGGCATAAATCTGGAATAGAGATAATCGGCCTTCATAACTTTTTCCCAATGCCTCTTCCAGACCAATCCTTTTGGCTATCTGGTGCAAAACATAGATGGCACCAAAACTTTTACCCTGCCGGTATGGCAGATCCTCCAGGCTAGTGACCACTCCTCCGCGAAGTATCTTTTGAAGTTCCTCTGTCAGCCATTGTGGCCAATTGGTCAGGGTTGAAATTATCTTGCGTTTCATTTTTCCGTTCTGCCGGTAACTTTCGGCAAGTACCACCGATGTGTAAACTTTGCCCTTAACTTTACGTGATATGCGCTGAATATACATTTATTGCTTACGTTTTATCAATCACAAATCTATTATAAATAAATTAATAAAACAAATATATTGCAATAAATATTTAATAATTCTTGCGTACAAATTTTTGTTAAAATGTCACGATAAAAAATTAAATGTTAATGAGTTGTGTTAAAATATTAGTTAATTTGCGAAGGAAAATCCGTTACAAAACCAAATGGGTGGTACACTGCGAGCCTTCGCTGGCGGGTGCAGAACACGTAATAAAATACATGGGACAATACACCCACCGCGTGGCCATTACCAACCAGCACATTTTGAATATTGACGAAAGCAAAGTAACCTTTATCGCCAAAGATTACCGCGACAGGGCCGTTAAAAAACCGGTTACTCTTGATGGTACTGAGTTTCTGCGCCGCTTTGTCCAGCACATTTTACCCCGCAGGTTTGTCAAAATCCGAAGGTTCGGAATTTACAACCACACCACCAAACGTAACCTTGCTTTACAATTTGTCGTGGAAAAAAAACCGGACATTGATGCAATTATCAAAAAAAAACTACTGCCTGAAACCAATGCTGAACGCTTCCAAAGGCTGACAGGAATAACCCCCTGCCTTTGCCCGGTATGCAAAACCGGACGAATGGTTGCCATCAGGGAATTGCCCCGGATACGCTCACCGGCAGGATTTCTTCTAAAGCAACCACTGCCGAAAGCATAAGTAATCCTCCTTTACTGCGCAATCAGCGCTTACGGGAATGGTATGTTAAAATGCCACTAAAAAGGGTAAAAACAGCTGTATATACACAATGCCTTATCTGTATCAATAGCGTGAAAAAGCACAAAAACCTGCAATACGTCAAAGAACACTCCAATTATTTTTCTTCAGTAAATCTTAAAAACCTTCATTAAATATATAGCCCTGAGCCCGTCAACCGACGGGTGTGGTTCAACATGGACTTATCGCCGGGCGCTGCACACCGCTCAGAGCCTATTATGGGCAGTTTTTAATTTTTCCAACTCCTTTAATCTCTTTTCTGTCTTATTTCTCCAGTGTATAGCTTCATGTTTGTTTTCAATTGCTTCATTCAATGAATAGT
>CAZIOB010000179.1:0-5224 GCA_964540755.1 uncultured Prolixibacteraceae bacterium
GCCACAGTCAGGGGATTGTTTGATTATGAATACCGCTTCAACAGTATTATACTGAGACCGCGTATTCCCGGGAGCATAACTTATTATGAACAAAAGGAGCCTGTCCGTTTTGGCGATAAAATACTTTTCCTGTCATGCAATAACGGGGGACCGGAAGTCAGTGAAGTTACTGTAAACGGAGAAGAAATGGTTATTACTGATCCTGATGAACTTGTTCTCTATTACGATGATCTGCCTGAAGATGCACAAATTGAGATCACAACCACCGGAGGATGGAATGGGAAATCCAGTGATGAGCTGGATAAAAAATATCCGCAGACGCCGGCATTAATGTCAGAACAGGTTCAAAATGCCATGAAGGAAGCTTCCTTGCCTGAATCCCTGGAAGAACCTTTTGCTGTTCTTAGCGGGATGAAAGAACGTCTGGCTAAGGTAAAGGGCGCAGACTTCGAAAAGTCATTTGTTGATGCTGCAATTAAAGCATGTGATGCATGCCGGGTCAGAGCAGCAATAGATCCCGGCCAGGGATATTTCCGTCAGGTAACACCGCAGCGCGAAGAAGGGATTAATTTATTCTATGAGCAGACTGCCCTTATGCTGTATAACGGATTGGAAAATCAAATGAATTCTTATGCTGAGTCTGATGATCAGAAAAAGAATGATATAGCAGCTATTTTCTCTGATGTTAAAGCAGATGTTCCAGGAAAATGAAATCTTTACAATTACATGAATTATTAAAAACAACAGATTCATATCTGATAACCGGAACAGGTAAAATTTTAAATGAATTTATTTAAATAGGGTTAAAAAGAGGCAAATTAATTTTAATGAATAATTTATAATCAATTGAATTATAACCACATGAAATATTGCAATCTTGTCCTAAGAAACGGGATAATAGAAAGTCCCCTAAAAATAATAATTCTCACATTATCTGTAATTCTGTTTGTCCCTGCGGGATTTGCACAACGGCAGACAGTGACAAAGTATGATGCTGTTAACGGTGCAATAGTGGGCAATAACACAGGCAGGTATAATAACAGGCCGTTATATATTAATAACACTGATGCTTTTGTCCTTACCGGTGATCAGCCCATTGCCAGATTGGCAAGAGGAGAATATATTTTCGGCACTTTTATGGTTGGCATCAAGAGGAATCAAAGAGTGGAATGGTTACAGAACTGTGACCAGATTATTTTTGTTTACCGTCCCGGCAGAATGCTATGGAAAATAACCGATAATGCTTTTCCGGGTATGGAGGTTGAACTGACCGTACTTCCTATGGCAGCAACAACAGGTATGGCTGTTCGTGCATCAGCAACGGGAGCCTATCCGGGCGACCAGCTGGTATGGGCATTTGGCGGGGCACAATATAGAAAAGGTCAGAACCTGGCATGGAGACTTGATGTTACGGGTTATCCTGAATTGTTGCACTGGGGATTTGGACCTGATTCCTGCCGGAATAATCTGATTGACTTCAGGGACACAACTTTTCTGGTCTCACTGGAGGATACATATCCTGACAAAAATAAATATTTCACCGTTGCGGGGAATTGCAGTAGTCCTGTAAAAACTTATGTTGGCGATGCAATACAATGGAACAATTATTCAGAGTTAAATAAATCGAAAGATCCTCATCTGCCTCTGCTGAACGGAACTGTTTCTCTTGAAAATAACAAACCGGTTTACTGGGCTTTTGAGGCTTTTATCTATCCTGAGATCGTATATATGTCGCGTAGCAGCGATCCACTGACAGCATTTAATGATGGTATGAAACGCACTGAATCATTTGATAACCGTTTAAAGATCAGTACCCCTGATCCATACCTTGATGCTGTGGCCATGGCTTCCGTTGCTGCTGTTGACGGAGCATGGCGCCCTCCGGTTTTTGTTCATGGTGCAATGAGGTGGAGTGTGCCATTCCCGGGCTGGCGGAGTATCTTCGGTGGTACTATGTATGGATGGCACGACAGGGTTATAACCGAGGCTAAATACTATACTGATTCTCAGATAAAGACTTCAGATAAGAAGGAACCAAAGGCTGATCATGCCCGTCTGCTTACCGAGCAACATCCGGATTCAAGGTTCTATGGCGTGGGACATATTGTTAAAGATCAGGCTTTCTATAATATGCAGACCCAGTTTTTTGATCAGATCGTTGAGGAATACAGGTGGACTAACGATCCGGAGTTGGTAAGTTTTTTCAGGGAGGCCCTGGAACTTCATCTTATCTGGGTGCGTGACTGCTTTGACCCTGACGGTGACGGGGTTTATGAGAGTTATATCAATGTCTGGCCTACTGATTCCCAGTGGTATAACGGTGGTGGTACTGCAGAGGAGACTTCCTATGCATACCGCGGTCACCTTGCAGCCAGGGATATGGCAAGACAGGCAGGGGATGAGGATGCTGTACGTTACCATAATGAGATGCTGGAAAATATCCGTAAAGGCTTTTTTGAAAAACTTTGGATCAAATCTCGTGGTCATTCGGCATCGTACATCGAACAAGGGGGTCACGAACGTTTACATAAAAATCCTTGGTTATACAGTATTTTTCTACCGGTTGATGCGGGCCTTACCTCTAAGATACAATCGATAGAATCAGTTTATTACAGTGAGTGGGCATTGCAGAATCAGTATATGCCTGCAGGGGGAAAACAGGTGTGGACTTCCAACTGGGTTCCGGGTATCTGGTCGGTTCGTGAACTCTGGCCCGGCGATAATTATCATCTGGCGTTGAGTTATATTCAGGCAGGATTACCCGACAAGGCATGGGAGATTACACGGGGCGCTTTTATGCAGACTGCATACAACAACATAACTCCCGGTAACCTGGCAGGTAACCAGGGGGGTATTGACTTTGCCGATTGTGTGCCCACCTTCACGCGGACGCTGGTGTCAGGGATGTTTGGTTACTGGCCGGATTATCCTAACGGTAAGGTGAAAATTGCTCCTGGATTACCGACAGACTGGGATCATGCTTCCATAGAACTTCCGGATGTTAAGATTGCTTATAAATCAGATGGTAATAAGTATGATTATACTATAGAGCTGGTCCGTCCGGCTTTAATGGAACTGGAATTACCTGTCAGTTGCCGGGATATCAAAAGAGTAATGGTAAATGGCAGAGAGAGCAACTGGAGGATAATTCCGTGCGCCGGTCGCAGTATAGTAAACATTTCACTACCTGAAACAGATAGAGCAGAGGTCATGATAGAGACAGATGATACGCTTCCATATTATACCCCGGTGAAAATAGAGGGGAATAAGGGTGATGCTGTAAAGCTGGATATCAAAGATGCGAAGATAACGGGAATAGAGGACCCGCAGGGAATACTGGACAATGAGAAATTTGAAGGCGGAATGCTTAATGCTGTTCTGACCGGTGAGAAAGGACATCACACCTTTATTGCCCGTGTAATTTCAGGAAAGGCTCCTCAGCTAAGAGTTTTCCGGGTCATGATAAACGATCCGGAAAAAGATGCCCTTGAAAAGGCACGTATCATCAAAGATGTTCCCTATTATGCATCATGGGAGAATATTGAGATAAGTTCCCTTTTCAATGCTGACGTTACAGCAATATTTAAACAGGAATACCTGACTCCACGGCCTAATACCGTATCTGTCAGGCTTGGAACGGATGGTTATTCGCCGTGGACATTCACTCACTGGGACAGTCACCCGCCGGAAATAAAAACAGATAATGTGGATAATATGCTGGATGAACAAAACCGGCTGTTAACCCCGCAGGGAGTTCCTTTCCTCTGGAATAACGGGCAATCCAACATTGCATTTACCTCAATGTGGGATAATTATCCTGCAAGTATTGATTTTCCGGTCAATAAAAAAGGAGAAGCGGTCTGGTTTCTGATATGCGGATCGACCAATGTAATGCAGTGCGACATTGCAAATGCAATCCTCAAGCTCAATTATGAAGGCGGACAGACCGACACACTTGAACTGATTCCCCCCGAAAACTATTGGAACCTGTGTCCGATCACCCCTCATCCGAATACAGCGGGTCAGGACAGCCGTACCTATTATACTTCGAGCATAGACAGGTTCTGTATGCCGGAACAATATCCTGAAACAGTGGAGCTGGGACAAAACTGCATGGCGATGGTTCTTAACCTGAAAATGCGAAGAGGCAAAGAACTTAAAAGTATCACCATGGAAACCCTTTCGCAGGAAGTGGTAGTGGGTTTGATGGGAATGACTATCATGAAGTAATAAGTCATATTAGTAACATTTATAATCAAACAGAAATGAGAAGAATAAACAGGGAATACCATACCCTGATGCATTAGATAATAATGCAACAATAATTCAGGATGAGACGAGCTCGGTGGAAGAGAATTTTCTTCTCATAGGTAATGGAGATCTTAACGGAGATTGCAGGACACAAAAATAAAGATATTAATTAGCTGGAAAGCAGTCTGTTAGTAAAAATTGCACATTAAGAATTAACTAAAAAATTTATATATATGAAACAAAAAGTACTACTAATATTTAGTGTCTTGCTGGTGGTTTTTAATACCGGCTGCGACAAGAGCGGAATTTCGGACCCGGAAAATCAGGCTATGCTAAGCAGGTATAATATTACCTGGGATTCACCTTCAGAGGATTATACAGGTTCAATGCCGCTTGGCAACGGCGATATTGGTCTGAATGCATGGGTTGAAGAAAACGGGGATATCAGTTTTTTCATAGGAAAAACGGATTCCTGGGGTGACAACGGACAGTTGTTAAAGGTTGGCCAGGTCAGGATTAAATGTGAACCCTCAATAATTTTCCCGGGAGCGGAATTTAGTCAGGAGCTTGATTTGCTTGCCGGTTCGGTCAGGATAAGTTCTAAAGGCGTAGTCGATGAAAAGGAGAGGAAAATTGATCTGAAATTATGGGTGGATGCAAATAATCCTGTCATACATCTTGAGCATGAAAGCAATGTACCTGTCCGGATGACTGCATTTACAGAACTATGGAGAACAACCCGGGATACGCTGACTCAGATGCAGGGAAGCGATCTTTTAACAAATCAGCCTGATTCTCTCTATCAACCTGTCATAGTTGAACCTGATGATGTAATAAGAAACACTGATGATTACATTGGCTGGTACCACCACAACAGCAAGTCTGTTGGTTTCGACATTACTAACAGGAAACAGGGATTATCAGGTTATTATGATGAAGATCCGATATTGCACAGGACTTTCGGCGCCATTAT